>DASUPZ010000388.1:0-3890 GCA_036280855.1 Pyrinomonadaceae bacterium
AGAGCGTGACGTTCGGCATCGCACTCAATGCGTACCAGAGACGAGCGAACAGTTGCATGTTTCGCATGTGAATCTCGCGAAACGCAGCACGCAAACTGTCGCGCAGGTCTGACTCACCGCCCAGCGAAGCCAGAAACTCAACCGCCGCACCCGTGCCCACTATTCCTTCGTGGTTCTGTGTGCCCGATTCCGCGTTTTCCGGTGCGTAATCAGCAGCGGGCACAAGCCTCGGAAAATTGATTTGTTCGTACAGCGCCCGCTTTGCATAGAGCGCACCCGCGTGTGGTCCATAAAACTTGTAAGCCGACATCCCGAGAAAGTCGCAATCGAGTTGTTGCACGTCGATCAAGGCATGTGGCGCGTAGTGCACGGCATCGACAAACACGAGCGCGCCTGCGTTGTGGGCCAGCTCGACAGCTCGTCCGAAATCGTTGATTGTTCCGAGTGCGTTTGACGCAGCTCCGATCGCAAGAATCTTTGTTTTTGGGCCAACGAAACGTTCGAGATCCTCCCAGTTGAGTTGACCGCTCTCCGTGTCCATTCTCACCGTGCGGATCGTTACGCCTCGTTCGACTGCGAGACGCCGCCACGGATCGATGTTCGCGTGATGGTCCAGTTCTGTAACCACGATCTCGTCGCCGGTCGAGTAGTTCAATCCGAGTGAACGCGACAAATGAAGCGTAAGCGTCGTCATGTTATTTCCGAAGGCGATCTCGGAAGGCGAGGCATTCAGAAATTCCGCACAAACTTCACGGGCGTGCTCGAGAGCGACGTCGGTCTCTGCGCTCGTTGGGTAGTTCCAGTGTGTGTTTGCGTTGTGGTGATAAAGATAGTCGCTCATCTTTTCAACCACGTACCGCGGCACTTGCGTGCCTCCGGGGCCGTCAAAGTATGCGACTGGATAGCCGTTGTGTACGCGTTCGAGTGCGGGGAAGTGACTCCTGATTTCGGCAACTGATGCGACGTTGGTTGTGGGCTGACGGGAAGTCGTGGACATTGCGGGCATCATAACAGATTCCTCATTCCGTTTTTCTTGAGTGCGCGTTAGAATTGGTGCGGCGCGTCCGCCGGGTCCTCTGTGCCGAAAGCGACGAGCCCATTGCCGAATTAACGTCAGTGCTTCTGAGGTTCTCCCGTGGCAAGTGCCTCACCTCAGATCTTCACGAACCAAAGAGAAGTATGAGCGAGCGTAGAAGAGAGGAAAGATCGCAGGTCTGTCTTGAAGCTGTCTGGGACGGCGAGAGCGGCAATCATCCCGCCCGCGTCACCGACCTGTCTGAAGGCGGTTGCTATGTCGATACTCTCGGCGGCACGCAGGTTGGCGAGGTCCTGAATCTCAAACTACAACTGCCCGGGGGCGAATGGCTCGAGCTGGCGGGGGAAGTGGCCCATCAGAGCCCGCCGCTTGGATTCGGTCTCAGATTCGAAAATCTCACGGGAGAACAAATGGAGAAACTCCGCTCCGTAATCGCTCCCGATTCGGTCCATACAACAGATCCCGCCTGAATTTGGCCCAAAAGGCCCATTCCTGGTCCCTCCGCCCGGGGTGAACTTTTTGTGAAAAGGGCATTTCCTGATTGACCTCAGGGGGCCACCTATGTATTATCTGGCCACACACACGCGACCGGCGAGATATGCAATGCCCCGCATTTCTTGCAATTCTTCTTGCAACAGGACTTAGTGCAAACCCTGTTGAGGGCGAGTGTTACTTTCGAGCACGATTCAAGGAGGATTCCTATGTCCCGATTTCGCAAGTTGATTTTTTCTCTTGCCGCGCTGTTGGTCCTTGCCGGAACTACTACGGTTAAGGCCGACACAATCTCAGTTGTAGGCGTTGACTCAGGCCAATTCTCGACCGCGACGGTTGTCTGTGAATTCAACTCCCAAACTAATACCTTCACCTTTACAATCACGAACACTTCAGCTATCACGCAGCCTGGATCGACTTCCACGATTACCGGCATCGGCTTTGATTTACCGCCGCTGGGAAATGCTAGTGCTTCGGGATTGAATGGTTTCACCGGAATGCAGGCGCCGAGCCTGTCATCAAATTTCACATTTTCAGATGCGGATCTGGGGAACGTACCGCACGGCTTTAATAGTGCGGTGCTTGACTTTGGATTTACCACCGGGAACTCGGGGAACTTTGCTAGTGGTTCCGTCAACGACGGACTGTTGCCCGGTGAGAGCGCATCATTCACGGTTTCTGGAGCAGCGTTCGCAGGTTTCACGGAAGAACAAATCTGCAATGCGATCTTTGTCAGGTTCCAGAACGTACCGAGCGCAGGTGGCAGTGGTGGCAGTGATGTGGGTACACCGGGAGGTGAGATCCCTGAGCCATCATCGATCCTGCTGCTGGGAAGCGCATTGATTGGACTCGGCGGTTACGCCCGAAGAAAATTCAAGCGTTAATTAAGAAAAAACGCGAATACTGAGAGTGCCTATTAGCGTTTCGGGGCGACACCGCGGTGCGGCTGGTGTCGCCCCATTTTATTTTTAAATCCGCGTTTTAGATCCGGGTTATCTGCGTTTCCAGCGCACCCCATCCTTCGTATCCTCGAGAACAATACCGCGGTTCGCGAGTTCGTCCCTGATCTGATCCGCGCGGCTGAAGTCGCGTCGATGGCGAGCCTCCTGTCGCTCGTCGATTAACGACTGAATCTCACTATCGAGCATTTCCCGTTGTTGCTCGCCGAAGATATTCAACACCGTATCTATTCGATCTATCGCAGCCAGCAACTCGCGCTGGTCCTCGGCCCGCACCTGTTTGCGTGCGAGTGCTGTGTTCACTTCGCGTGAAAGATTGTGGACCACTGCGAGAGCAATCGACGTATTGAGATCGTCGTCCATGGCCGCTTCAAACTCCTGTAACGCTCGCGCGGCCGCCTCCGAGAGCTTCTCGTTCTTTCCCGGTTCGGTTTTCGCTTCGCTCAAACGAGCGCGAAAGTCGCGCAGGCTCGCAACAGTCCGTTCCGCGCCGGCCAGTGCGTCGAAGGTGAAATTGAGCTGCTTGTTGTAAGGCACGCTCAGCAGGAAGTAACGAACGGCAGCCGGCGAATAACCCCTCGCGGTAATGTCGCGAAAGGTGTAGTAGTTGCCCTTCGACTTCGACATTGTTTCACCGTCGACTTTCAGGTGTTCGAAGTGAATCCAGTAGCGGACAAACTGTTTACCCGTCGCGCCTTCACTCTGGGCAACTTCGTTTTCGTGATGCGGGAAGACAAGATCGATACCGCCTGCGTGGATATCAAACGTCTCTCCGAGATATTTCATCGACATCGCTGAACACTCGATGTGCCAGCCCGGGCGGCCGCGTCCGATCGACGTGTCCCACGCAGGCTCAGTTTCCGTAGCAGGTCCTTTCCAGAGCGCAAAATCGCGCGCGTCTTCCTTGTCGTACTTGTCAGTGTCGACACGTTCGCTCGCGCCTGCGATGTTGCCGGCGAAGTTGATCTTCGAAAGCTTGCCGTACTCCGGAAACGCCGCAATGCGGTAATAGATCGAATCGTCTGAACGATACGCGTGACCGTTCTCTATGAGACGCTCGATCAAAGTCACCATCTCGGGAATGTGACGCGTGGCGCGCGGCACGATGTCGGGTCGCTCGAGGCCGAGCGCGTCGGAGTCTTCCCAGAGGGCGTCGATGTACATTGCGGTGTAGTCGTCGATGCTCAAGCCGGCCTTTTGCGACTCCGCGATGATGCGGTCTTCAACGTCCGTGATGTTCATCACGTGTATGACTTTGAAGCCTTTGAACTTCAGATAGCGGCGGACCAGGTCAGCGGCGATGGCGCTGCGAAAGTTACCGATGTGACCGTAGTTCCAGACGGTTGGACCACAATAGTAAAACCCGACCTCGCCCTCTTTCATGGGGCGAAATTCTTCGATGC
>DASUPZ010000389.1:0-10571 GCA_036280855.1 Pyrinomonadaceae bacterium
GAAGGCACCGACCAGGAAGCTTACGAAAAGCTCGCCTACAACATTCGCACACGCGCGTTCTTCGAAGCACTGCGTCGCGGCCTCCTGAACAGCGACGAACTCGAAAAGGCCGCAGGCGATCTCGAAGCATGGCTGCAGAAGGATCAGAAACGTTTTAACGAAGAGCAGAAAAAGGAACTTGGTTCCCCGAAGAAGAAGTGAGGCCGCAAAAAAGCACAAACGGTTTGCTTAAGACGTTTTGTGTAGTGTGTGCTCTGTTGTGGCTTGTGACGTTAGCGGCGACGTTAGTGGCGACGGCCCAAACGGGCGACGCACAAACCGGAGAGCCGCAGCCGCAAGCATCACCATCGCCCTCGCCTTCACCATCGCCGTCACCTTCGCCAACTCCGATAACCGGCCTGCACCAGTGGGGCGCAGTCACACTCTTCCACGGGCTGCCTTCCGATCGTGTGCGCGCAATCGCGCAAACGTCTGATGGCGCAATGTGGTTCGGAACGGAAACAGGTCTCGCAAGATTCGACGGCCGCAGGACGCAAACCATCAACAATCCGTCACTGCCGTTCGGACGCATCCTTGCGCTGCAAACGGATCAGGAAGGAGCGATATGGATCGGAACCGAAGCGGGCGCGGCGCGTTTTCACGCCGGAGAGTTTACGAAGATAAACGAGACAGACGGCCTGTCGATCACGGCGATCGTCACGCCACAAGCGGGTGTGGCGTTCATGACGACCGAGCAGGGTCGCATTTTCGAAAGCCGTGTTCGTGTGGAGACTACGGTCACGAGTGGTTTAACGGAAAGTGAAACCACAACGGTGAAGCGCACCGTAATCGACACTCGCGACGTGCTGAGCCAACGACTCGAAAACCAGGATCGCGAGCGGCCCGGACCACTCCAGCTCACGAGTATCAGCGTCGCGGACGGTCGCATGTTTGTAGGAACACTCGGCCGCGGCGTGCTCGAAATCGCAAACGGCGCCGTGAAAGAGCAGGCCCGTCCCACGGCAAACTTCATCAACACACTCGAACGAGACAGAGACGGCAAGCTCTGGGCAGGCACACGCGCGCGAAGAGAAGAACCGGGCGCGCTTTTGGGTCACGAACTCGCGACTCTCAAACGTGTCGAAGCCGCTACCGGACCAGTCATCACTTTGAAACTTATCGGCGACGAGATGTGGGCGGGCACTGACGGTCGCGGCGTGTTTCGCATCTCGAAGACGAAGTCGCAGCGTTTAACTTTCGACGGTACTGCCGGCGGCCTGCGTTCGAATCACGTCAACGCAATCTTCGTGGATCGCGAGGGAGTTATCTGGTTTGGCACAGACCGCGGCGTCTGCCGTTTCGATCCGCACGCGCCGCGTGTCGAGTCGATTGGCGGCAACAGCGATACAGACTTCCTTCGCGCGCTCTACCAGGCGAATAACGGCAGAATGATCGCGGGCACGAACCGCGGGCTTTTTGTTTACGACGATGAAAGGTTGAGTTGGAACGCGGTGCCGGCACTTGGCGCGAACGTGGTTTACGCAATCACGGAAGACAAGTCGCAGCGATTGCTCGTCGCCACTGCAAGCGGTTTGTACATCGCGCCAAGGCAAGTGATCCGGCTGGAGGATCAGGTCTTCAGTCTTGTCGGGACGGGCTCGGGTGTTCCTGATTCACCAGGCAGCGCGCGTGCCGTGACGCAGTTTCGCGGCGTCACGTACTTCGCGATCTTTGGCCGCAGTGTCGATCGCATCGAAGGCGGACGAACGAGTCTGAATTGGCCCAATGGTCTCGGCCGGCGTGAAGCTGTGAGCCTCCTTGCTGACGGCGAGGACCGGCTTTTAATTGGGACCGTCAGAGACGGAGTGCTTTCGTCGGATGGAAAGAACATCGTCGAAGAGCCGGCGTTTGCAAAGCTGAAAGGCGCCGCTATTCGATCGATGGCGCGTACGCCGGATGGTTCGTTGTGGTTTGCGACGAGCGGCGGAGTTTTTCTTTGCCGCAAGGGCGGCGAATGTAGTTTGACGATTCCGAACGTCGATGCGCGATATGTTCTGGCGATCGCGTCAGAGAAAACGAATGAGATCTGGTGTGGCACGCGCGGCAACGGGCTCCTGCGTGTTCTGCTCGATCCGGTGGTTGGACCAGTCGTCTCCGAACTCGATTCCGAACAGGGGCTGCCGTCGCAGAATGTATTCGCCGTTTGGCCACAACGTAAACGAGACGGCGGCGACGTTTTGCTGATCGGCACGAACCGCGGTGTGGCGCGCTATGAACCGGGACGACTCGAACCACCGCTCTCCGTCACGCGAATTCTCAGCAAGCGAGTACATGCGCCTTCCGAGTTGCAAGCGGGTTTGAATTTAGAGTATCCGCAGAATAGTTTGCTGCTCGACGTTGCGGCAATCAGCAGCCGCACGTTCCCCGAGCAGTTCCAATACGCGTTCACTCTCGTCGATGGCAGCGGGCAATCGATCAAGCAAAAACTGTCGCGTGAATCGCAGTTCACGATGGAGGGTTTGAAACCGGGCAAGTACACTGTCACCGCGCGCGCATTCACGAAAGATCTCACCGCCTCGTCGCCGCTCAGCTTTTCATTCGTCGTCGAAAAGGCACCGTTTCCGTGGACGTCAACCGCACTTGCGATTCTGCTGGCCCTCGCGTTACTCGCGCTCTTGTGGGCCATACTCGAGCGCCGAAGAATCGTCGCCACGAGCGCGGCGCTGGTTGATGCCAATCGCGAGCTTGCAGACGCGCGTCTCAATCTCGCCAACGAAGCCGAACGCGAGCGAGGCCGGATCGCGCGCGATCTGCACGATCAGACGCTTGCAGATCTTCGTCACCTGGCCTTGTTGACGGACCAGATCAAAGTCAACGGCGACTCAGGCACCACTCAGAACCCGACGACTGCGTTGCGAAAAGAGATCGAAGTGATTTCGCAGGAAGTCAGGCGTATTTGCGAGGACCTCAGCCCGTCGGTGTTGCAAAACGTCGGGTTCGCGGCGGCGCTCGAGTTTGCGCTGTCGCACGCAGTGCAGGACGCGCCGGCTGAAAAACGTTTCGTGTATGAGTTTCATTGCGACGATGCGATCGAGGAGCGAAGTGACCTGCCGTCAAGTGTGCAGATGCAGATCTATCGCGTGGTGCAGGAAGCAGTGAACAACATCTGGCGTCATGCAGAGGCTACGGAAGTGAAGATGTTTGTCACGACCACGGCTGCGGGAGATTTTTCGTTGACGATCGAAGACAACGGGCGTGCATTCACCTCGCAGCACACAAACTCTGAAGGACGCGGGCTCGCGAACATGCGCGCGCGGGCGGGTTTGATCGATGCGCGTATCTCGTGGGAGCCGCGCGAAGGCGGCGGAACGATTTTCACACTCGAAAGGGCAGCCACCACAATAGCGCCATGAGAAACACGCACCTCCTTGGAGTGCGCCGACTTGTCGGCGCTTTGGTCCCACTGCCAGCGTGCATTCCGAGTTGGGACCAAGGCGGTGACAAGTCACCGCACTCCAAGGAGACGCTAAAGTATGAAGCGGGTCAAATTAATGCACGAACTGCTTAGCATCGATGCCGAGGTCGCCACCGCGCTTCGCGAGAACCGGCCCGTGGTCGCGCTTGAATCAACTGTGATCGCGCATGGACTGCCGCGTCCCCAGAACCTCGAAACTGCCAATCGCCTCCAACAAGTCGTTCGTGAAAACGGGGCCGTGCCGGCAACGATCGCAATCATCGACGGCAAGTTAAAAGCCGGACTCACCGATCACGAACTCAAACTTCTCGCCGAACATGACAACATCAGGAAAGTCAGCACGCGAGACATTCCTCTTGCCGTCGCACAACGTTGGAACGGCGCGACGACGGTAGCTTCCACGATCTGGATCGCCCACCGCGCGGGAATCAAAGTGTTCGCGACCGGCGGCATCGGCGGTGTCCATCGTGGTCCATTGCCCGACATATCCGCGGATCTTCCGGAGCTCGCCCGCACGCCGATCGTCGTCATTTGCTCGGGCGCGAAGATCGTTCTCGACTTGCCTGCTACTCGCGAGTGGCTTGAAACCCATGCGGTAACGGTTGTCGGCTATGAGTGTGACGAGTTGCCCGCGTTCTATTCGAGAAACAGCGGTCTGCGAGTCGATGCGCGTACAGATGGACCAGCCGAAATCGCGCGAATCTTTCAGGCGCAACGAACACTTGGTATCGATTCCGCGCTGCTTGTGGGTGTGCCGGTGCCCGCGGAGTTTGAAGTTTCAGCAGAAGAGCTACAGCGCGTCTTAGACGATGCGTTGGAACAAGCAGAACGAAATGGAGTCAAAGGAAGTGACGTAACACCGTTCCTGCTAAGCCGGATGGCTGAACGCAGTAGCGGAACGACGTTGCGCGCGAACATCGCGTTGCTGGAGAACAACGCGCGCGTGGCAGCCGCGATTGCGAGGGAAATGGTTTAGAGTGTGCTACTCTCTATGCACCCCATAAATTTAGCAGCGTTCAGGAGGGTTTCATGGCAGACGATAACACGTGTAAAAATCCGGCGTGTAGCTGCCCACCGCAACCAGGTGGAAAGTATTGCAGCGCTCAATGTGAAGGTTCGGGCGACACGATCGAACTCGATTGCGATTGTGGCCACGACCAGTGCGCCGGAAATTTCTAGCCGCGGATGTCCGTGGATTTACACAAATCAAGGAACTGGGCTGCGAGTTCTGGTCCAGTTCCTTCGTCCTCATGCTTGAAAAATATAAACGTTCGCTTCCACTTTTGAGCCCGCACGCGGTTCACCCACTCCTTCAAATCCGCTTCTGAGTAATTAACACGCCTTAAACGCATGTAGCCCCAATCGGCAGTCTTGTCGATGTGATTAACTGGCATCTCGTCGGTGTCTGAAACACACAACGCGCGGTTATGACTGCGCAGCAAGTCGAGCACGTCATCGTCAAACCATGTCGGATTTCGAAACTCAAAAGCCGCCGGCATGTTTGCCGGAAAATACTTCAGGAATCTTTCCAGCCGTTTGAGGTTCTTCTCCATGTTTGGCGGCAGTTGAAAGAGAACGACCGCAAGCTGGTTTTCGAGCGCCGAGATCCTGTTCAGCAAGAGTTTTGTTTCTCTCGAAACTGCTTTCAAACGCTTGGAGTGAGTGATTCTTCGCGGAGCTTTGACCGAGAACAGGAAATCGTCCGGCACCTGCGTCTTCCAACTCTCGACGACGCTTCGTTGCGGGAGCCTATAGAAAGTGTTGTTCACCTCGACTGCCTTCAGCCGTGAAGCGTAGTAGGGCAGCATATCTTTGGCGCGAATCTTCTCCGGGTAAAAGATTCCCTTCCATTCCTTGTAGCTGTAGCCGCTGGTGCCCACGTAGAGTTTCATTGCCGATTCGTAATGATTATGGTACACAGGCAGGCAAAGCAAGTTCAGAGTTCAGCCTTTAGGCTGCTGTTTCAAGCGCAAGCTAAAGCCTGAACTCTGAACCATATCAACGAGTCAAGCGAGAGGTAACGTGTCGAGCGTCACTACGAACATCGAATCAGTGCTTCACGAAGAGCGCGTTTTTCCCCCGCCCGAGTCGTTTTCGAAGCAGGCGCACATCAAGTCGCTCGAAGAGCTCGAGAAGCTTCGCGAGGAAGCAGCCGCAGACCCCGAGGCTTTCTGGGCGCGAATGGCCGAAGAACTTCACTGGTTCAAGAAGTGGGACACAGTGCTCAAGTGGGATCCGCCACACGCGGAGTGGTTTGGTGGCGGCAAGATCAATATCGCTTACAACTGTCTCGATCGGCATCTCGACACGTGGCGTCGCAACAAGGCCGCACTAATCTGGGAAGGCGAACCCGGCGAGACACGAACGTTTACTTATCAACAACTCCACACCGAAGTCTGCAAGTTTGCCAACGTCCTCAAACACGCTGACATCAAACGCGGTGATCGCGTCGCGCTCTATATGCCGTTGATTCCCGAACTCGCGATCGCGATGCTTGCGTGTGCGCGCATCGGCGCGACTCACTCGGTAGTCTTTGGCGGATTCTCCAGTTCTGCGTTGATCGATCGTATCAATGACGCGAGTTGCAAACTCGTCGTAACGGCTGATGGTGGCTGGCGCCGCGGCAGTGAAGTAAAACTCAAAACAGCCGTTGACGAGGCGCTGAAATCAACGCCTTCGGTGACTGCCTGCATCGTAGTGAAACGCACGGGTTCGCAGCAGCACATGCAACCCGGCCGCGACTTTTGGTGGCATGAGTTGATGGAAACAGTTGATTCAACCTGCGCCGCCGAAGAGTTGGACAGCGAACACCCGCTCTACATTCTTTACACCTCGGGAACAACCGGCAAACCAAAGGGCATCCTGCACACCACTGCCGGGTACTTGCTGCAATCGCACCTGACGACGAAGTGGGTCTTCGATCTCAAAGATGAAGATCTTTACTGGTGTACTGCGGACATCGGCTGGGTCACCGGTCACAGTTACGTCGTTTATGGCCCCCTCTCGAATGGCGCGACCGTGCTGATGTACGAAGGTGCGCCAAACTTTCCCGAGCCGGATCGCTTCTGGTCCATGATCGAACGTCATCGCGTAAACATTTTCTATACTGCGCCGACTGCGATCCGCGCGTTCATCAAGTGGGGCGAACGATGGCCCTTGAAACACGATCTTTCGAGCCTGCGTTTGCTCGGCACGGTCGGCGAACCGATCAATCCTGAAGCGTGGATGTGGTATCGCGAAATCATCGGTAAGAAGCGATGCCCGATCGTCGACACCTGGTGGCAAACTGAAACGGGTGCCATCATGATTACGCCGCTTCCGGGCGCGACGCCGACCAAACCAGGTTCCGGAACGAAGCCGTTCCCAGGCATAGATGTCGATGTGATGACCAGAGAAGGCAAATCAGTCGAGGCAAACCAGGGTGGTTATCTCGTGATCAAGCGTCCATGGCCGTCGATGTTGCGGACGATCTGGGGCGACGATGAGCGTTACAGGCAGCAGTACTGGTCGCAGATCGAAGGCATCTATTTCGCTGGCGACGGCGCGAGACGTGATTCAGACGGCTATTTCTGGATAATGGGCCGTATCGACGATGTTATCAATGTAAGCGGGCATCGTCTCGGGACTGCGGAGATTGAGAGTGCACTCGTTTCGCACCCGGCGGTTGCCGAGGCGGCAGTAGTGGCGCGACCGGACGAAATCAAAGGCTCGTCGATCGTGGCTTTTGTAACGCTCGAAGGCACACACAACGCGTCAGACGCATTGAACAACGAACTGCGAGCGCACGTCGTGAAAGAGATCGGAGCGCTCGCCCGACCCGACGACATCAGGTTCACCGATGCTTTGCCAAAAACCAGATCAGGCAAGATCATGCGGCGGCTCCTGCGTGAGATTGCGACCAGCGGATCGGTTGCAGGTGACGTAACGACGCTGGAAGATTTTTCGGTGTTGGAGAAGTTGAGGGCCGAGGAAGAATAGAAAACCACTTGGAAGGAGCACCCAGATGCCCCGGCAAATTGAATCCGACAATCGTTCAGGACCACGTTATCTTGCCACTCTTGAGGTAAAAGCCGAGTGGGACGAACCCGGCGGCACACACGTCGTCGCCGAAGGCACTACTGAAAACGTTGGACCAGAGGGAACCCTCGTCCACTTGCCGCGGCACTTGCCGCAGGTGGGTAGTCGAGTCAGGCTTGAAGTGCTTGGCGAATCGGGTGAAAGGCTACAGGTGATTGCGGAAGTGCTTCGCATCGAACGTCATCCGGGTCATCCACTCGCAGCGCTTCAGCTACTCGGCGAAACCGACGAATGGAAAGGCCTGGTCTGGGAACCGGCCGCGCCGCGCATCACGCCACCGCCTGAACCTGAAACTGATGGCGACACGGCGACTGACGAAAGCGACGACGTAACTCATTAACGATCGTGAGCGACAAACAATCCAGAGAAGCGGCTGCAGCCGCAACTGCCGCCAAAGCAGCAGTTGAAGCGTATGGACCACCGACGCGCGTTGTCCTGCGGCTGATCTTTATTCTTTTGGTAGTCATCGGCCTGCTGTGGATCATTTCGAAAATAACCGGAATCATCCTGCTGCTCGTGCTGTCGATCTTTTTTGCGTATCTGGTTTCGCCGCTCGTTGAGATCATACGCCAGCCGCGAACCATCGGTGATCGCACTATCGAAATGCCGAAAGTTGCCGCCATCACACTTGCTTACCTGCTCGTGTTCCTCGCAGTCGCGTTGGCAATTTTCCTGATCGTTCCGACCCTCAGCAACCAGTTTCCGGAATTCTCTGCCCAGGCCAAGGGTTATTGGCAATCGCTCGGCGAGCGCACTCAGCCACTCATTGACTATTCGCGTTCGCGCCGGATCCCGGCGCCGCTCGTCGACGCGTTGAATAGTGCGATTCCGAAAATTCAGGAGAGAGTCTTCGCCATCGGCACTGAATTTTTCTCGGCAGCAATTGGTTATGTAATCTACTTGCCCTGGCTGATTCTGATTCCGATTCTCGCTTTCTTCCTGTTGAAAGACGCCGAGAGCTTTCGCAGTTCCGCGTTGCTGATGCTGCCGCGCGGCCGCTGGCGCTGGCGCGGCGACGAGTTTTTCCAGGACATCAACAGCACGCTGGCTGCCTACATTCGCGCGCAGTTGACCGCCTGTTTGTTTATCGGCGTGGTTTGTGCGATTGGCTTCACGTTGCTCGGTATGCCCGGCGGTCTTGTAATGGGGGTTATCGCAGGCGTGCTGGAGTTTATCCCGCTCGCTGGACCGCTGACGGTCGCAGTCATGGCGGGCTTGCTCGCGCTGTTTCATGCAGGTCCGTTCAATGCTTTTCTCGTGCTCCTGTTCCTGGGAATCCTGCGGATCGTCCAGGACTACGCGGTTTATCCGAAACTCATCGGACAGGGCATTCACCTGCATCCTCTCGCTGTGATATTTGCAATTCTTGCGGGCGAGAAACTGGCAGGAGTGGCCGGTATTTTTCTGGCGATTCCGATCGTGGCGATTCTTACCGTGAGTTACAAACACTGGATGGAGCATCGAGGCAGTGAGGGTTTTGCCGATCTTCTCGAACCTAACCCGCAGCCGGTGGAAGTCACTGCAACGGTTCAGGTGGGTCCGGAAACCAAGTATGACGAACTTCACGCTAAAACGACGCCCGAGCAGATGGTTCGCGCGCGTCCTGACCTCACGACCGGCGAATTGAAGATCCCTCTCGAGGAGCAGTGATGAAAGCAGTGACAGGCGTTCAGAGTTCAGCCTTTAGGCTGTCTTCGCGAGCAAGCTAAAGCTTGAACTCTGAACGATTCTCTTCCATCAACTTCACAAACCGCTGAAAGTGATGCTCCGCGTCGTGTGGTCCAGGCGCCGCTTCCGGGTGATACTGAACCGAGATCACCGGCAGCGTGCGGTGACGCATGCCTTCGACGCATTGATCGTTGAGATTGATATGAGTGACTTCAACCTCCGGCGGCAAACTTTCAGCACTGACTGCAAAACCGTGATTGTGTGAAGTAATCTCAACTGTGCTGTTCGACAATTCTTTCACAGGCTGATTGCCGCCACGATGTCCAAACACCAGCTTGAACGTCTCTGCGCCAAACGCACGGCCAAGCAACTGGTGTCCGAAACAGATCCCAAACATCGGCACTTGCGCCTGCAACAGTTCACGAATCTCTGCGACTTCCTTGTTCATCGACGCCGGATCGCCCGGTCCATTCGAAAGGAAAATCCCGTCGGGCTTGAGTGCCAAAACTTCTGCGGCTGACGTCGAGGCGGGCACGACTGTCGTGCGCACGCCGAGTTCTGCAAGCTCGCGCAGAGAGTTTTTCTTCACACCGAAGTCGTAACAAACGATGTGGAAACGTTCTTCGCCTGCAGCGGGAAAGTCGTATGGTTCACGCGTGGTGACGACACTCGCGAGCTCACGGTTTTCCATCGGTGGCGATTTTTGTGCTTTCTCGATCAGGCTCTTTTCGTCGAGGTCGATCGTGGAGAGACATGCGCGCATGGCGCCTTTATCGCGGATGTGGCGGACGAGCGCGCGTGTGTCGATGCCTTCGATCGCGACGATGTTCCAGCGCTTCAGGTACGACTCGAGACTCTCTTCGGCGCGCCAGTTGGAGGTGATCCGGCTCGCTTCGCGGACGACAAAACCTTCAACCCACGGGCGCGTCGATTCCGAATCGCTTTCGTTGACGCCGTAATTGCCGATGAGCGGATAGGTCATGCAGACGATCTGGCCCGCGTACGACGGATCGGTGAGCACTTCCTGATACCCTGTCATCGAGGTATTGAAAACCATCTCACCGCAGACCTCGCCCTCGGCCGCCCACGAGCGCCCGCGAAACGTACGACCATCTTCCAGAGCTAACAATGCTGGCTTCATCTTTTCTCTAACTGTGTTGGGCCTGCGCCAAAATAGGTCCTATAAATCCTATACGACCTATTCGCTCCGCTATTGGCTGCTCTTGATAAACTGCTGCGCCTCGTTCAACCACCGCTTGCTGGCGCGATATTTATAAGCCGGCGCAGTCTTTACCGCCTCAATACACGCCTGCATCAAGCTCGCCGCCTCGCGTTTGTCGCCAAGTCCCGCGTGCGCGCGGCCCATCAAATA
>DASUPZ010000390.1:0-5223 GCA_036280855.1 Pyrinomonadaceae bacterium
CTCGCTGCCACGCGTGGCCACGCCGGTCATGCGTCCGCGCATCTGCTTCCGGTGCTTAACTTTCTTCGGCATCAACATAATTAATGCATCCTATCCGTGTTTATCCGCGTCCGTGTATCCGCGATTATCTGTGTCCTACTGGTTTTCACCCCGGGGACGCCTACCATCCGATCCACCTTCGCGTTCGCGACGAGTGCGCGGGCGGCGCTCACGCTCACCGGTGCGCGTTTCATTGATCGGATCCGAACCCGTACCACGTGCCATCGCCGCTTTCGGATCGAGGATCTCCCCGCGGTAAATCCAAACCTTCACGCCGATCTGCCCGAACGTCGTTCGCGCTTCCGCAAGACCGTAATCGATGTCGGCGCGCAAAGTGTGAAGCGGAAGCTGTCCCTGCAGGTGCCACTCGCTGCGGGCGATTTCGGCGCCATTCAAACGGCCACTCACCTTCACCTTGATCCCCTGCGCTCCAAACCGCAGCGACTCTTCGACGGCCTTTCTCATGGCCCGGCGAAACGCGATGCGCTTTTCGAGCTGTGCCGCAATCTTCTCTGCCTGGAGCTGTGCGTTCAGTTCCGGCTTGTGGATCTCCTGGATCGACACCAGCACTTCGCGTCCGGTCTTCGACGAAAGATCGCTCTTGAGCTTGTCGATCTCAGCGCCCTTGCGACCGATGATGATTCCCGGGCGAGACGTGTAGATGATGATCTTCAGCCGGTTCGCGGCGCGCTCGATATCGACGTGCGACACACCCGCGCCTGCAAAGCGCTGCTTGAGATCGCGTTTCAGCTTCAAGTCTTCGAGCAGGAACTCACCAAACTGCTTCTTGGCGAACCAGTGTGAGTGCCAGTCTTTGTTGTAGCCGAGTCGAAAACCGTATGGATGAACTTTTTGACCCACAATCTTCTCCGTTTTATTACTGTTCAGAGTTCAAGCTTTAGCTTGTCTTTCAGAGCAGCAGCCTGAAGGCTGAACTCTGAACTTCCCGTTTACTCGTCGGTCTTAGCTTTCTTCTTCGAAGCCTTCTTAGTCGCGGGTTTCTCCGCGGCTGCTGTCTCTTCCGTCTTCGGTGTGGCGCGTTTTGCTCTCGGCGCTGCCGCAGCACCGCCGCGTCTCCTGCGTTTATTCTCAGCCAGCTTCGCCGGTTTTGCTTCGCCACCAGCCTGCGCCTTGCCGTTCTTACCTGCGGGACGCGCGTCGTTGCTCAAAGAGATCGTGACGTGACAGAAGTGTCGCTGTTCACGATAAGCGCGGCCCTGCGGCGCCGGTCTCACCCGACGGCGGTTCTTCGTTGGTCCACGATCGACAAAGGCAGTCCTGACCCAAAGCTCGTCGGGATCGATCGAGACATTCGCCTTCTCCGCCTGCTCGTTAGCGTTGGCAATTGCCGAACGCATGCACTTCTCGATGTGGCCGGCAGCACGCTTGTTCGTAAAACGTAAGATAGCCAACGCCTGGTTAACGTCTTTGCCGCGAATCATATCCACGACCAGCCGCGCCTTCTGCGCCGAACCTCGCAAATATCTAGCACTCGCTGTTGCTTCCATCTTTCATCCTATCCGCGTTGATCCGAAATCAAATCCGCGTAATCCGTGTTACTTATTTGGGCGGCCCTCCCGCCACCTTGCTTGCCTTTTCTACCTTCGTGCCGGAGTGGCCCTTGAACGTGCGCGTCGGCGCAAACTCACCAAGCTTGTGGCCCACCATATTTTCCGTGACGTAGATCGGCAGGTGACGTTTGCCGTTGTGAACGCCGAAAGTGAGTCCGACCATGTCGGGCGTAATCGTCGAACGGCGCGACCACGTCTTAATCACCGGCGGACGCTGCCCACCGCTGCGCGCTTTCTCGACCGCCTTCACGATGCCTTTGTCGATAAACGGTCCCTTTTTAACTGAACGAGCCATGAATCATCTCCGATATAGGTCAAGTAGGACCTATATGACCTATTACTTCGTTCTACGATCCTTCAGGATCATCTTCTGCGTGCGCTTGTTGCTTCGTGTCTTGTAGCCACGCGTCGGCTGGCCCCACGGCGTCACCGGATTGCGACCGCCCGAAGTCTTGCCTTCACCGCCGCCGTGCGGGTGGTCCACAGGGTTCATCGCCACGCCACGAACTTTCGGACGCAGTCCCTTCCAGCGCGAACGGCCTGCCTTACCGAGCGACACGTTCTCGTGCTCGATGTTGCCAACCTGGCCCACGGTCGCCCTGCAAACGAGCGGAACTCGACGCACTTCGCCGGACGGCATACGCAACTGCGCGTACTCGCCTTCCTTTGCCACGAGTTGCGCAAACGTTCCCGCCGAACGCGCCATCTGGCCGCCCTTTCCGGGCCGCAGTTCGATGTTATGAATCTGCGTGCCGAGCGGAATATTGATCAGCGGCAACGTGTTGCCCGGAAGAATGTCGGCATCAGCGCCGCTCATGATCGTCTTGCCGACTTCCAAACCCGTCGGGGCGATGATGTAACGCTTCTCGCCGTCGAGGTAAGTGATCAGCGCGATATGAGCCGAACGATTCGGGTCATACTCGATCTGAGTGACGCGGCCGGGCACGCCTTCCTTATCGCGCTTGAAGTCAACAATTCGATAGAAGCGTTTGTGACCGCCGCCCCGACGCCGCACGGTAATGCGGCCATCGTTGTTGCGTCCCGAAATCCGCTTCTTGGGCTCGAGCAGAGACTTTTCAGGCACCGCTCCGACCGTCAACTCGTCACGCGTCAGGTACGTCTGGTAGCGTCGCGCTGCCGATGTGGGTGTAAGCTTCTTTATTCCCATGCCTTATATCGCTTCGCCGTAATCAACCGGCTTCTCGCCTTGCTTCAGAGTTACGTATGCTTTTTTCCACGAAGGTTTGCGGCCTTCGAAACGACCACGCCGCGCCATCTTGCCCATGAAGTTGATCGTGCGGACGTGGTCCACCTTCACCTGGAAGATAGTCTCCACTGCCGACTTGATCTCGGGCTTGGTTGCGCGTCGATCGACACGGAACGTCAGCAACTGCTGCGTGTCCTGTGTTTCTTCTTTCGCGGCCAGTGCCTTCTCGGTAATCACCGGCGACTTGATGATGTCCCAAACTGTTCTCATCTTTACGCCGCCTCCTGCTCAGTAGTACCCGCGTTATCTTCCGGCTCGGGCGACCCGTCGTTCTTGTGTGCGCCGCCCAGCAGGGTCTCCAGCTCCGTTGCCGCATCGCGCGAAAGTACGAGATGATCGTGATACAGCAGGTCGTAGATGTTCAGACCAAAGCTGTTCACCACTTTCGTATTGCGCATGTTTCTCGCCGACAGCAGCAGGTTCTCGTTATCGAGCGAATCGACGATCAACGTTTTACCGCTGAGTCCCAGCCTGCCCAACGACTCCGAAAACTCTTTCGTCTTCGGTTTCTCCAAACCCCAGCCGTCGACTACAAAAACATTTCCTTCACGCACACGCTCTGAAAGCGCCGAACGCAAAGCGCCCTGCCGCATCTTTTTCGGCATGTTGTAGGACCAGTCACGCGGCTGTGGTCCATGCACGTTACCGCCGCCCTTCCAGAGTGGCGAACGCAGCGATGCGATACGCGCGCGCCCAGTACCTTTTTGCTTCCACAGCTTGCGCCCCGCGCCGGAAACGTCGCCGCGAGTTTTCGTGGCTGACGTGCCCTGCCGCGCATTGGCCATGAAATTTCGCACGGCCGCGTGGATCAAACCTTCATTGAGAGGCGCGCCAAAAACAGCGTCAGACAGCTCGACGTCGCCAACCTCTTCATTCTGAATATTGCGCACCTTTACTGTCGGCATCACCCAACTCCTACTTCGTCTTCTTCGCCGCTTTACGAACAACCACGACGCTGCCGTTCGCTCCAGGCACCGCGCCACGAATCATCAGCAGATTGTTTTCAGCATCAACTCGCGCCACCGTCAGACCCTTGGTAGTGATCCGCGCATCGCCCATGTGACCAGACGATCGGTTTCCCTTGATCACTCGCGACGGGTAAGCCGACGCGCCGATCGAACCGGGCGCACGAACGTTCATCGAGCCGTGCGATTCCGGACCACGATTGAAATGGTGACGCTTGATGGTGCCCGCAAAGCCACGGCCCTTCGAGCGGCCAATTACGTCAACCATCTCGCCATCGGCAAACTGATCGACAAGCACCTTATCGCCGACGTTGGTTCCGTCGCCGGATTCGAGCAGCCGGAACTCTTTCAAGATCCGGGTTGGCGGAATGCCGCCGCCGGTCTTCTCGAAATGGCCGCGCATCGGCTTGGTGACGTTCTTCAGCTTCACCGGCTTCTCGTCAACGAGCCCGAGCTGCACTGCGTCGTAACCGTCAGGACCTGAAGCAGATTTCTTTTGCACGACGACACATGGGCCGGCCTTGATTACAGTCACAGGCGTAACCGTGCCGTCAGCGGCAAAGATCTGCGTCATCCCGATTTTTCTTCCGATGATCCCGTTAATCATGTTTTCTATCCTGTGAATAGGTCCTAATAGGTCGAATAGGACCTATAGGACCTATCGCTTACTGTCTTCCGAAAGCCTTGATCTCGACGTCCACGCCGGCGGGCAGATCGAGCTTCATCAGCGCGTCCACGGTTTGCGGCGTGGGATCGAGAATGTCCATCAGTCGCTTGTGCGTGCGGATCTCAAACTGCTCGCGCGATTTCTTATCGACGTGTGGCGAACGCAACACAGTCCACTTGTTCTTTACCGTCGGTAAAGGAATCGGACCAGCGACACGAGCACCAGTGCGCTTCGCAGTCTCGACGATTTCCGTCGTCGACTGGTCCAGCACGCGGTGGTCATAGGCTTTCAGGCGAATGCGAATCTTTTCATTCATAAGATTTCAATAGGTCCTATAGGACTCATAGGTCTTATAAGACCTATTCCACTACCTCCGACACCGTTCCGGCGCCCACCGTGCGACCACCCTCGCGAATAGCGAACCGCAGTCCCTTCTCCATCGCGATCGGGGCGATCAACTCGATCTCCATCGCCACGTTGTCGCCCGGCATCACCATCTCTACTCCCGCCGGCAAGTGCGCCACTCCCGTCACGTCCGTCGTGCGGAAGTAAAACTGTGGCCGGTATCCGGTAAAGAACGGCGTGTGTCGTCCACCCTCTTCCTTCGTCAACACATAAGCCTCGGCCTTGAACTTCGTGTGCGGCGTGATCGAACCGGGCTTTGAAATCACCTGCCCGCGCTCGATGTCCTTGCGCTCAACTCCGCGCAGCAGC
>DASUPZ010000391.1:0-5411 GCA_036280855.1 Pyrinomonadaceae bacterium
GGCGATGGATTCTGGCAGTCCCCCAGCGGCGGAACTGTTCCATACAATCTCGCTAACTCGCCCGTCGTGCCGCTCGACGCACGTCCGCACATCACCTTCGCTCGTAACGTACACGACGACGCGCGCGTGGGAGTAAACGCCCAGCCCGTTGTTCCTGCCGAAGAACGCGTTGGCGATCCGGTAACGAATCGTGGTCCGGCGTTGATCCGTTACGCCTTGCAGGAAGTTGTTCTCGAAAAACTCAGCGGCAGTCAATGGACGGCAGTCGCGCGAAACGGAACAACTCCGAACGCAGCAGGTTTGCCGACGCTATACGGCTCCTGGGCGCCGATGCCGCAGATGCCGAGCGGCGACGGTCGCAACCCGGGGCAGGTGAAGTTATGGCTATGGTCCAGAACTCCATTCAACCACACGCGTCGCTCCACGCGCGTATGGGACGACTGGTTTGCTGACGAATTCAGCGGTTACCCATGCCGGACGCTGCCGGGCACTTGCTGGGACTTTGAAAACATTGCGCCGGTTCCTGACGCGGGAACCTCGTGGTCTCATCCCGACGAGCCCGGACTCGTAATCACTACGAACCAGCCCTTCAATTTGTCGATCGCCGATCGGGTTCGTCCTTCACACGGTCTCACGCGTTCTTTCAGGATCAAAAAACCTCCAATAACTATTCACCTGCCGCGCCCTACCAATCTCGTGCGCATCATGATTGGCCCGGGCCTGGGTATTTTTCACGGTGTTCGCGGCGAAGGCGCCGGCGGCCGGCTTTTCGAACCTTCTCTGAAAGGTAACCGGGACAATCCATACGTCGAAATTGCGGGCCTGGACATTATTCGCATTCATTACGGGGGAGAGCTCTTAGTGCGACGCTCGCTCGTGCAGGGAGTCGGCGGCGCGATCGGATGCGATTACGTTCCCGGTCGTCACCAGCTTCTGTTCGTGGAGTTCCATGGAAAACTTTCGATGATCGAGCTGCTCACCGGGCAGTACATCGTCCTCGGAACCGGCTACACAAACCCGGAAGACGTGGTCGTGTCGGCAGACGGCAGAGTCGCTTACATCACGGAACGTTCAGGCACGTTGCTTCGTGTGGATCTAACAGGCTCAAATCTGAATCGTTCTGCCGCGACTGTGATCAGTAGTGGCATGAATAAGCCTCAGCAGATCGCACTCGACGAAGCGCGTGGCAAAGCATACGTGGTCGAGTTTAACGGCGAGGGTGGTGAGGGCCGTCTGTTGTGCATCGACATCGATGGTCCAACTCTCGGAAGACAAGCAGTCGTCACGAGCGGTCTTGCTAAAGCTGTCGGCCTCCTCATCACTCCCGACGCCACCACAGCTTATGTAAACGAGCAGGGAGCAGAAGAAGGCCGCATCTCGCGCATTTCACTTGATACCGGCGCACGCCAAACCGTCATTAACAACATTCCAAACATCTTCTTTCTACGTTGGGCCAACGCTGCACGAGACTCGATACTAACCGTTGCTCGCGATCCTCGGAATTTACTCGTCAGCGTTAACCTGACTGATTCTTCTGTGACTATTTTTGACGGGACTTTACCGTTCAGGCCGTCGAGTGTTGCGATTTTGCCTGACGACTTTCTCGTCGTGTGCAGCGATCAGGTACTCACGATCATTCCCACGGCGAAGCACATTTTGAAGATCTGCGATGTCGGCAGCGACGTGCTGGTCCGTCATTTTGAAGATGAGCTCGCGCGCTGGTCGGAGACTGGTGAAGTGCTCGAGCCGCACACGCAATACCGGTTGAAGATCGTCACTAAAATCAGCGCTCGTGGCGAAGGTGAGATCCGAAATTACCGGGATGAAAAGATGATTGAGGAGTTTGCATATTTTCGCACTAATGGACCACCGGGTGTCGCGAGGCTGACGCCGCCCATCGGTTCACAGGCGGCGCCGGTATTCACCACTCCGCTCGACGATCTATCTCGTTACGTGCAGCGAACGATTCCGCCGAGTTTTGAACAAGGTCCGCTGTTCTATCGCACTCATCCTGTCGGCATTGAGTTCAATGAAAACTACGTCGACCTGATGTATCGCCTTGGCCGTCGCGATCTGACGATTCAACTTTATGACGGCAACGGCGCGGTTCGCAGCGACAACGGAGCGCGACTCGTAATCGCGAACCAGTGGTCACGCGCGGAAGAAATCACTTTAACGGACCAGGAGCAACGCTGGATTGGCGTACTCGAAGCAAGTGGTTGCGCGCTCGTCGACGTCGGCTCTATCAAAACAAACACGACTTTTACTCAAACGAACGAACCACACTTGCTCCCACCTTCGACGTTATGCGAAGCGCGATTGATACCAGCGCTGCTACACGATGATTTTGCAGCATTGCAGCGCTGGCAGGTTCAGGACGATCCGGGTAGCCCGGCTTCGCGCTGGGAAATACGTGTAGAAGGTTCTGATTTCGTGCTGGTCCAAACAACTTCGGCTTCGACCACGCTTAGTTACGCGGATAACACGGATCAAAACGCGGATCAGCCTTCAACGTGGACTGACTATGGCTTGAAAGTTCATCTGCGATCGAGCGAGGGAAGAATCGGAGTTGTGTGGCGTTGCCAGAACCAGGGCCGGCACTATCGTTTCGTGATGGATCGCGCGGCAGGAAAGCGCGAGCTGATTCGCGTCGCAGGCGGCACGCAAACGGTTCTTGCCACTGGTTCTTTTACGTATACACCCAACCAGACTTACCTGATCAACGTCGAGGCAGTGAAAGATACAATGCGGGTTTACCAGGATGGCGCGCTGGTTTTTGCAGTAACGGATTCAACGATCGCGTCTGGTTCCGTGGGCGTGTATTGCGCCGGCAACACGAACGCTCGCTTCACGGATGTTTTTGTCGACGATTTTCGAACGACAGCACCCGTGGTCTACAGGTTCAGCTTTCTCACTTCACGTTTTGAGAGCTTCGCCCATCATCTGGGCAGTTTTGAGAACAAAATATCGCGCGTGGAGATCCCGGCGGCCGTAAACGTAACTCCGTTTATAGCTGCTGCCGTGCCGTGGTCTACGCCTGCGAGCGATGCTGAGTCGCGTGCTTACGATGGTCTGTTGATGCAGATACCCGCAGCACCGGCGTCGCCTATCGTTCGCGTGATGCGTGTGGAGCAGAACGGCAGTGCGATTGCATTTTTGATTCAGAGCCCGGAGCCATTCGATTGGCGACTCATCAATCTGCAACCTGTGCCGCAGCGAGTGCTCCGTAAGTCTGACGGCTCGGGATTCATGCTTATCATGCCTGCGGCGGTCGAATATAAATTCACTTACCTTCACGAGGAAGCCACGCTGAAACTCTTTACAGGATCACAGGATTCAACATAACTTACATGCAACTCTCGATCTTTCTTGTTAATCATGTCTCGTCTCGCTGCAGTCTCAGGCAAGCTAAAAGGATCTATCTTCGCAATCGACGAAGAGACGCTGATCATCGGTCGTGAGACTGCCGCACACCTCTGCATCGCCGATGCGTCCGTTTCGCGCCGCCATTCCAGCATCGAAAAGAAAGGCGAGGGCTTCGTAATCACTGACCTCGAAAGTCTCAACGGCACGTTCGTCAACGACGTGCCCGTGAAGGGCCGCCTCCTCGAACACGGCGATCGTGTGCGCATCGGGGATTCGCAGTTTGTTTTCCTGCTGCACGAGGGTGAGGTGATGTCGAAGTCGAGCGACGTGAGGCTCGACGAAGCGAGCGTAGTCAGCGGATCGACAGTGCAGATCCGTTTCGACGACGCGGTCTATCTCATGGCGCGCGATCTCAGCGCGCTCATGAAAGTGAGCACCACGATCAACTCGATCCGTGGTCTCGACGATCTGCTCGAACGTCTGCTCGAACTGCTCTTCGAAGTCGTTCCTGCCGAGCGCGGCGCGATCCTTTTGACTAACGAAGGTTCGTTTGAGACGAGCCTCGTGTTTGGACTGGATCGCGCGCATGGAAAGAACCAGCCAGTGAACGTCAGCATGACTGTTGTGCAGCAAGTGCTCAGAGACGGCGTGGCGTTGCTGGCGAGTGACGGCGTGGCGGAATCAAAGCACGCGACGGACAGTTTGATCTCGACGCGCGCTCACTCGGTGATGTGCGTGCCCCTCGTCATGATCGATCGCAAACTCGGCGTTCTGTACCTCGACACGTCTCGTGTGCGCGATCAGTTCAATCGCGATCACCTGCAACTCGTCACTGCCATCGCCGCGATTGCTGCAGTCGCGATCGAGAACGCGCGACAGTTTGAGTGGCTCGAAACTGAAAACGAGCGTCTGCTTGCCGATGTAAACATCGAGCACAACATGGTCGGCGAGAGCCCGCCGATGCAGCGCCTTTATCACTTCATTTCCAAAGTTGCTCCGACTGATGCGACGGTGCTCATCACCGGTGAGAGTGGAACTGGAAAAGAGCTGGCCGCGCGCGCGATCCATCGCAACAGCAAACGCGTGCAGAAACCGTTTATGGCAGTGAACTGCGCCGCTCTCAACGAGGCGCTGCTGGAGAGCGAATTGTTTGGACACGAGAAGGGATCGTTCACCGGGGCCTTTGCGCAGAAAAAAGGCCGGCTTGAAATCGCCGATGGAGGCACAGTGTTTCTCGACGAGATCGCCGAGCTGACGCCTCCGTTACAGGTAAAACTGTTGCGTGTGCTTCAGGAGCGAGAGTTTCAGCGCGTCGGTGGGACGGCGACGATCAAAGTCGATCTGCGTTTGCTCGCTGCAACGAACAAGAACCTCGAAGAAGCGATCGAGGCGGGCGTGTTTCGTCACGATTTGTATTACCGGCTCAACGTGGTCTCGCTCGAGATGCCCGCGTTGCGCGATCGACGCGAAGACATCATGCTGCTCGCGAACTATTTTGCAGACAAGTATGGCGCGAGGTGCAATCGAAGGTTGAGAGGGTTTTCTCCCGAGGCGCGTGCTTGTTTGACGGCTTACGATTGGCCCGGCAACGTGCGCGAGCTTGAAAACACGATCGAGCGCGCGATCGTGCTCGGCACTGCTGAATGGATACTTCCGGAAGACTTACCTGAAGCGTTGCTGGAGCGGGAAGTGAGTGACGGGCAATCGCCGGCGACATATCACGCAGCGGTGGTTCAAAACAAGAAGCAGCTGATTTTGAATGCGCTGGACCAGGCAAAGAACAATTCCGTCGAAGCCGCGCGCCTGCTCGGCGTCCATCCAAACTATCTCAAGCGGCTGGTCCGAAACCTGAATATCACGTTGCCTAAGAAGAAAACCACCTCCCGCTAATTTGACCCCTCCCTGGAGTGCGGTGACTTGTCACCGCCTTGGTCCCACGTCGGATACGCAGTCTCTACTTGGGACCAAAGCGCCGACAAGTCGGCGCACTCCAAGGAGGCTTTCACCGTTTCACTTGCGCTTTCACTTTGCCGTCATGCGTTCAT
>DASUPZ010000392.1:0-13238 GCA_036280855.1 Pyrinomonadaceae bacterium
GCTGGACAGGATTTACATGATTAACAAGATTTACATGTAAATCCTGAAAATCCTGCTAATCGTGTAAATCCTGTCTAGCTTCCTGTAGGGCCTGTTGCTCGATTTTCGCCATTTCGAGCACGAGAGGCAGTTGATCCTGCGCACTTCCCAGCCGCTGCATCATCAAGTCAGTTTCACCTTGGCTCAACTTACGGCTCGCCGTCGCCTCGATCACCTGCAATCTTGTCTTAGCTTTGGCCAGGTGTTCAGTCGCCTGGTCGCGCACGTGTTGCAGCCGTTCACGATCCTCAGTCAGCTCTTTTTGCAGCATATTCGATTCCGGTGTCCGTATCGTCCGGGCGCGATTTAACTGCCGTTCTACCTTGAGCATCTCCCGTTTTGACCGTGAAATAATGCGTGACGCGGTGAGCCGGCTGGCCAGTGTTTCGCGATAAGCGTCGGCCAAAAGCCGGTTGTTCGACTCGATTTCCGCCAGCGCCGCCCGCTCCGCTGAAGTCAATTCCGAACGAAACCATACAACCTCATTGGCCGTGATTCCATCCGATGCTAACCGGTCGCGCAATTTCGAGAGCCAACTCCGGCGGTAAACCAGCAAAATAGCGGCAATCAACAGCCCGACGGCGAATCCGAGCGCCAGCGACAAGCCGCTCAAAAGCAAGTAAACCGCAGCCGAATCTGTTGCTGTAGTGGTCAGAAACAGGATCAGGAAGATGAGCGGAGCCGGAATCGAGGTCGCCAGGACTGCGATCCATGGGGCAATCTGCAGCAATCGCGCGGTGGTGGCGTCTTTGCCCGATAGTTTGCCCTGAGGCTGATTCATTAACTGCTGACTCATATCTTGTGGCCGGAATCTTAGCGTATGGAGCAGGTGTCTGCCAGCGGTTCAGAAAAAGAGCTGTTCACGGCTGATATCTCAAATGCAGGTTTGTATAATGTCTCACCAGACAGTAAAGGAAGATCCATGAAGAACCTCCGATCACTACGCCTGACATTATTCCAGCTATCTTTAATTCTCGGTTTTACTCTCACGAGTCAGCCTGTCTCCGGCCAGGGGCAGAGCATCAACAGCGCCGGCACTCCGGGCCGGCCGGTTACGATTCCGGTAACTATCAAAGCCAAAAAAGAGACTGAGCTACAGAGCGTCGATCTCACGATCAGCGAGGACGGCGATCCGCAGACGATTATCTCCGTTCGCGGGGTTTTACCCTCGTCGCCGATGACACTTGCTCTACTAATTCAGGAAGATGTTGTTCCGTCAGTGGGAACCGAGATCAAGGCACTGGGCGACTTTGTCAGGGGCCTGCCGAAGGGTTCGAGAGTGATGGTTGGTTATCTCCGCACCGGAAGTTTGCAGGTCAAACAGAAGTTCACTACCGATCTCGAGAAGGCCGCAAAAGCGCTGCGTCCGCCGAGTGGCTTCGCGAATGCTGGTCCATACAATCCTTACGTTGAAGTGATCGAAGCGTTGAAGAAATTTGAGTCGCAGCCACTGGGCCGGCGTGCGATCCTGCTGGTTTCTGACGGGCTCGATATCTCGCGTGGAGTCGATTCTTCTTCACCGACGCAAAGCGTGGATCTTCAACGTGCAGTGAATGAAGCTCAGCGTCGCAGCGTTGCGATTTATGGATTTTATGCGCCGACGCAGATTGCGGCCTCGAATCCGGTGCTCGTGAGTAATGCGCAGAGCTCGCTGTTGCGTTTGTCGAATGAAACTGGTGGACAGGCGTTCTTCCAGGGCACAGGAGCGCCGGTGAGTTTCGAACCTTTCATCCGCGAGCTGGATAGTTCACTTCAGCAACAGGCTGCGTTGACTTTTCTTTCGACGCATCTGAAAAAAGGTTTCCACAAGATCGAGATCAAATCTGCGACGCCCGGGGTTGAGGTTGCGTATCCGTCTGGTTACGTGAGGTAAGCCTATTGAACCGTCGCCGGTAGCAGCGATCCACGAGGATCACTCGCGACGGCCCAACCGTCGGCGATCTGTCCGATCATTCCGTGGAAGTGGATATCACTCCCACTTAAAACCACCAGCACATCACCAGCGTGGTACTTCGGATCTTCCAGCCGGAAGCGAATTACCGTGGCCTGCCCATTGTCTTGTTGCACAGTCTCAAACTGAAAAGTATCAGCATCGGCTACGTAGGTTTGAGAGTTGTTCGCTACTCTTTGCTCGTCCGGCATTTGTGATCTTCTTCTCCTTTAACACTGAAAACGTCGACCATTGTTAAATTAATATTGCGCTTTTTGCAACCACAAGAATACTGCAAGCAGTTATCTAACATTCTGCTGCCTAAACGTGACATGTCCGCGACTTTTCAAGACTAAATAGCTTCCACCTCGGTATTAACGATCCCCGGTAGTACAAGCGAACCAGCCCCCCGACACATGACGGACAAGTCTGTCTTCCCGGCGGATGCGTCGAATGGTCTCCTTAAGGAGGAAGCATATGGTTCACAACATCTCGAGATTGAACAGAAGATCATGGAGGGCGCGAGAGTCGTGGCGTGCTTTGATTGTAGTCAGTTTTATTGCGGTGTTGGCTGCGACCACGCTACCCGCATTCAATAGTACATCGGCGTCCAGCCCTTCGGGCGCGACCATCAACCCCACAGCTTCCGCTCCGGTTACCTGGACCGGGACCGCCACGGCAGGTGGAGCTATCAATGCTCCGCTCCTGATTGAAGGTGAAGCCCTGTGTCAGGAAGGTCTCAGCTGCGACACCTTCACGTTGACCGTCGGGGGAACAGCGGCTGACTGGGCAGGCAAGCTCATTCGGATAAAGATCGAGTGGCTGCTTCCGGTGACGGATTACGATCTCTATATACACAAGGATTCGAACTCCGGTCCCCTGGTCGGCAG
This sequence comes from Pyrinomonadaceae bacterium, assembly GCA_036280855.1. GTDB lineage: Bacteria > Acidobacteriota > Blastocatellia > Pyrinomonadales > Pyrinomonadaceae > PSRF01. The sequence continues at coordinate 2,860 of DASUPZ010000392.1, forward strand.
TTCCGGACGCGGTGCAACGTCGCCGACCGAGCCGCTCACCTGGGAAGATACGACCATCGATCCTGCTGCAACGGGCACCGGCGTCTACACAATCCGCTCGGTCTACTACGCAGCGACCGCACTCGATCAATATCGCGGCAGCGCCACGATCGAGAATAAACCTGCGCCACAACCTACACCGACACCGTCCACCGAAGTAGGGCCGCGTTATCACAACTATCCGGCGCCGCCCGAGTTGGGCAATTCGGCAGGCGAGCCGACGATTGGCGTAAATTGGAACACGGGCCATGCGATGTACATCGCTTCGTTGCAGACGCTACGCGTCAAGTGGAACGATACGACATCGCCCGCACCCGCTACCTGGGAAGATGTAAGTGCACCGAACACGTCGCTCGTCTCGCTCGATCCGATTCTTTTCACCGATAGTGATGCTGGTCCAAATCGCACCAACCGTACATTTGTGTCACAACTGCTGGGCAAGCTCAGCGCAATGGCGTTCACGGATGACGACGGCGCTAGTTGGACCGTTAGCCAGGGCTCGGGTATCAACTCGGGCGTGGACCATCAGACTATAGGTGGTGGACCATACGCCAGAAATCCTGACGGAAGTTTGAAAGGTGGCGCCGTCCAGCTGCCTGGTCCAAACGGCCAGATCTATCCGAACGCGATCTATTATGCATCGCAGGATATAGGGCTCGCGGAGATCGCACGCAGTGACAATGGCGGCTTCACGTTCGGCGTTGCGATTCCGATGTGGACACTGGCACAGTGCGACGGGCTGCACGGTCACATCAAAGTTGCGCCGGATGGAACTGTCTACGTTCCGATCAAGTCATGCAGTGGTAAACAAGGCGTGGCTGTTTCTGAGAACAACGGTCTCTCGTGGTCCATTCGCACCATTAACGATAGTACGGCTGGTGATACTGATCCTTCAGTTGGCCTCGGCGCCGACAACACAGTCTATTTTGGTTACGCCGATGGTGAAGGACGCGCTAAAGTGACCGTTTCTCGCGATCGTGGTCTGACATGGAGCCCATCGCAGGACGTAGGCGCTGCACACGGTGTTCAGAACAGCGTCTTTCCCGCGGTGATCGCCGGTGATGACGATCGTGCGGCGTATTTCTTCCTCGGTTCCGCAACGCCTGGCGCCAACGGTCGTGCAACTGACCTGTCGTTTCCAGGTGCGTGGTTTGGTTACATCGCAACCACGTACGACGGTGGCGCGACATGGGTAACGGTTAACGCTACGCCAAACGATCCGGTTCAGCGTGGCGTGGTCTGCACCAACGGCACCAGTTGTCCAGCCGGCACTCGTAATCTTCTCGACTTCAACGATCTAACAGTCGATCGCGAAGGACGTGTGCTCGCGGCGTATGCAGACGGTTGCGTGACGGCCGACTGTATTCGCGGAGTCGACCGAAACGGCGACGGTCGGATCGACAGTAACGACAACGACGGCACAGACAAAGCCACAATCATTCGCCAGACTGGCGGCAAACGTTTGTTCTCCGCTTTCGATCCGCCGGCGAATGCACGGCCGGAAGCTCCCCTCCTTGTCGCGACGCGAGACGGTGATGCTGTTAACCTCGCCTGGTCCATACCTGAGGATGGTGGTTCGGCAATCGCCGGCTATCGTCTGTTCCGAGGTGTTGAAGGTGGGGCTGAAACGCTGCTCGCGACTTTCGGCGCCGATGTCAATTCGCACACGGACGCTGAAGCAGGCAGCGCGAACTTCTATTATCGTGTGACTGCTTCGAATGCGAATGGTGAGGGCGCCTCGTCGCCGCGAGTCGTTCCAATCTCTCCTGAAAGTCCGTGCCATGGTCTGGGTGTGAATGTACTTAACGATCCAGCCGGCGATGCATTGACGCAGGTGGGCGGTCACGATATCCGCTCGTTGCATATCGGCGAGCCGTTCTCAGCCGATGGTTCTCAGAAGCTGGTCTTCTCGCTCAAGATGGGCGACCTCAGTGATCCGCTTACACCAAACACGCAATGGCGCGTGTATTTCACAGGCGCTGACGGCAACGGATACTTTGTCGATATGAGGACCGACTTGCTTGGTGCTGTCACTTTCAGGTACGGGACTTATATTCACAATGCAGACAACTCGCAGGGCACTGCCACGACGGTCGGCAATCTTGACGCTGGTAGCAAGTACGACACGCAGACCGATACAATCACGCTCGTAGTCTCTACCAGCAAGATTGGCAATCCGCAGGCAGGTGGAAGGTTGTCGAGAATCTTTGTGCGCGTGCCGGTCGTGGCAGTCGTACCGGACAATGCTAACTATGGTGCTCCGAGTACCGCAGTTGGCTACACGTTGATTGGTAATGCGGCGTGCCAGTCGCGACCTGCGCCTCCGTCTTCGCTCACGGCCGTGAGTGGAAACGGCAAAGGGTCGGCGATTATCACCTGGGCCGACAACTCTGATAACGAGAGTAACTTCCTGCTTGAACGTTCGACCATGATGTCGGGAGGCTTCATCCAGGTCGCGACGTTGGGCGCGAACGTGAGAACATACACTGACAACACTTTGTTCCGTAAGACGACTTACTTCTATCGCGTACGAGCTGCGAATAGTGGTGGGAAGTCGAGCTACTCAAACGTTGGCAGTTTGAAAACAAAATGAAGCGCCGAATCGCAATTCTCTGCTTGCTGCTGGCAGCCGCTGTGGTGACACATGCGGCTGCCGGCCAGCCACGTCCTGAAATCATGGGCATCAGTCTCGGCATGGGTCGTGACGATGCACACAAGCGTTTGAAATCGATGGGGAGTCTGGAGAAGGAAACGCGGAAACGGCAGGAAGTTTGGGCGTTAAAAGACACACGCGTTTCACATCTGCTCGTCGGCTACGACACTACCTTCCGCGTCCGTTATGTCACCGTCATTGCACGAACAGGTGGACCACGAATTCGCTACGAGGAATTTGCCGACGTGAAGAGTGCGCAGCGGACAAACACGCAGGGCAATTACAAGTTTACGTGGGAAATTCCGGCGCAGCGCGAGCAGCCCGGGTACATCGTGATCGCACACGGCCACGATCCCCAGTATCTCGATTCTTATTCAATCAAGAAGATGTAGACCACGGATAAACGCGGATTTTAAAATCGGATTTTTTATCCGCGTCATCCGTGTTACAACGATCGTAGAAAGGCTAAAAAGTAGGCCAGCGCGAGCGTTATAAATCCAGCGACGACAGAGTAGATAATCCAGATCCAGAAGTTAGTTACATTCTCCCGCTCTTCTGCGTTCCGCCAGGGATAAAACGCCAGGGTCGCAAGAAACGCTGCCAGCCAGATCGCAATCGCCGGCCATGTTCCGAGCGTGCTGTAGATAAGCAACTCGCTGAACACGCCTAACAGTACCGCCACCGCAATCGCTCCGATCGCCAGATAAGCCCCCTTGATGGTCCATCTCTTGCCGCGAATACTTTTGCGTTTCAACTCGCGAGGAAGCCGCAGAAGATCTACCGTCGCCACAACCAACATCACCGCGAAGACGGCCACTGGGAGCCATGTGTCTGAGGCGGGACGTCGAATAAATTTGATTCCGAGAAGTGTTAGGCCGGCGAATATAACCACGAAGGAAATTCTCTTTATGATTTCCTGTTTGGCGACTCTCGGATCGTAAGGTAACTCGACCGGCTTTTCCGGAAGAGGAGGCGCTTCAGATTTAGCTGCGGGCTCATAGCACCAGCACGGTCGCCCGTCGCGTGGGCGAGCAAAGTTCTCCATCAGGTATGTTTGGCCCAGCGTTTCGGTGCGCAGCCACTCGTCCTCGCTAATCTCCGCCTTTCGTTTGGCGAGCCGGTCTAAGTTATCCGTTAAGAAGTCTGCGATCAGCGGGACAAAGTTTCCGTATCGCCCGGTCGTGGCTGGGCCAGGGATGAGATCGCTTTCGTACCCTGTCTCTTCGAGATCGTAGTAGAGATTGGCGGTAACCAGACGCGAACCAATTTCCAGGGCATACTCTTTGGCCAGGCTGTCTTCGAAGCGAAGCAACGCAACACAGTCGAGCTCGTCTGTGTATGCAGCAACAATCAGTGGTGAAGTAGAGACGACTACCGCGGCACGGCTATCACCGTAGAAAAGGTGCGATCCGATCCGGTGTAACCACTCCGCTGTTCGACCGCGATAAATCCATTTTGCGAGAGGTGTGTAAAGCTCCGGGTGCAACTTCCTGAGCTTCGCATGCGAGAGCGGCATTCGAGCCGGATGAGATGCCACGGCAGTGTCGTCCAAGGTCTCGCTCACGGGCAAATCTCAGCTACGGATGACACGGATTTTAAAATCGGATTTTATCCGTGTCATCCGTGGTCAATTACTGGCGGTGGCAGTGCGGATATGGAAGTGAAAAGGTGGGGCGGCTAGTCGGGCTCGAACCGACGACCTCTTGATCCACAATCAAGCGTTCTAACCTACTGAACTATAGCCGCCATATTTTGTTGTGCGTAGTGCCCCCGGCAGGACTCGAACCTGCGGCCCTCTGCTTAGCTTCCAGCATCAGGCTTTCCCTGACCGCCCGTCAAAGCTGGGGTTGCTGGCTGGACTATATCTTGGACGTCACAGTCCCGACCCGTATAGTCTCTGAGGATCCCCAAGTGCACAGTGTCACCCGGGTTTCCTGCGGATTACCCAATCCTGCTGGATTGTTACTTGGACCACTCGGATCCAAGTACCAGAGGCTCTCAGGGCGTTCCCGCATACAGGGTCGTCCACTCAATGGGTTCCCGACCGCTATTCCCCATTAAGGCTCCAACAAGGCAGATGCTCTATCCGCTGAGCTACAGGGGCACATTTAATTGGCCTTGCATGTTAGCACGTCAAAGAACGATGTCAACCAATGGCCTGCGTACTACAAGGACATAAAAAGAGATCGCCCACGGCGGGCGATCTCTTAGGAAAAGACAGAGAGATATCGCTTATGCTGCGCGAGTTTGCTCCTGAGTTTCCGCAAACACGCGACGACCGTTCAGCGCATCGTCGATGATCTCGCGCACCGCCGAAGTTTCCGGATTAACGTCCATCCGGTCGCACGCGCGCAGATGTCTGATGATGCCCTCTGTCGCTATCTGGAGAGCCATGCCGTTCAGCTTTGAATAACGGCGAGCCTGAATATGATCTATCCTCATGAGCCGCTCATTTAGCGGCAAGTGTGTATCAAAAGTCACGATTGCCTCAATCCTCCAATTAAGAATCTCGCGATTCAATGTATGTTCTATAGATGCCTTACTAACCCGCTTGGATGCAGCCTTCCGCCCCAAGGCAAAGCTTTGGATTCAGGGTAAGACCCCAAAAACAAAGGTGTGCTATAAGCATTGCCGCAGGGGTGTTCAGCGAAACGTTGGATTATACTGAAAGGGACAATCGACGTCTAGAAATTTCTTTTCCACAGGCAAAATGCCTCAGTTTATTTCAGAACGGACAAAGGCGCCGCCCGAATGCCTTGGAGGGATGGGGCGGCGCCGTTTGCTGAAAAATAATAGTGCCGGTCGCTTACTTTTTTGGAAGCACGGTATCTTTCATTGACTTGGCAAGGCGAAACTTCAACGTGGTTTTGGCTGGAATCTGAATAGTTTCGCCAGTCGCCGGGTTCCGGCCTTCGCGGGCCTTTCGCTCTGCTCTTACGAGTTTTCCGAATCCAGGGAGCACAAATTCGCCGTTTGATTTCACCTCGCGCGAGGCGAGAGTGGACAATTCTTCAAAAAACTCCTTGACCTGGGCGCGCTTCATTCCTGTGGATTCAGAGAAATGGTTGATAACTTCCGATTGCGTCATGCGCTTCTTGCCTGCTGCGGCTTTAGTCGCCATGTCTGGTGTGACACCTCCAACGAGAACTAAATTAAAAAGCAAACCGGACACTCATATACCACACTCAAGCCGCAAAGTCTTTATAAAAACCAGCATTTCACTAGGTTTTTTGAGGATTGAGTGCATTCAAATCCTTGACCTATCAAGTGGTCAGGACTAAACTGACTCACCTTCAGCCCAGCTTGTCAGTCCCCCGCGAACTTACCCCTGTTCCCATGCCATCGGTGTGCGGCCGATTTTGCACTTGAATATTGCGTCGGAAGTACGGAGATGCCAATGAAACCCGATGTTTGTTGGACTTCAAGGAAGTCGTTTCTATCTCTTGGCCTCGTGTTAATTGCGTCAATTTGGGGCGCCACAACGTGGAACCGTCAGCTAACTAACCCGGATCCCTCCACGAAAGCGCGGCTCAACGAGGCGTATGGCCAGCTACCGTTGAGCTTTGAGGCTAACGTGGGCCAGGTTGATCCTCGGGTCGATTTCATTTCCCGCGGTAGTGGCTACACATTGTTTTTAACACCACGCGAGGCAGTGCTGGCGTTGCGCGCGGCTTCGGCGTCGTCACCGACCGGCGACGATCACCAGTCAACCGTGGTGCGCATGAAATTTGCCGGTAGCGAAACAAAGCCACAGGCAAAGGCGCGCGAGGAACTTCCAGGCAAAGTCAATTACATCACCGGTAATGATCCAAAACTGTGGCGCACTGGAATTTCGACCTATGCCAGAGTCGCTTACGAGAATGTGTACCCCGGAGTGGACCTCGTTTACTACGGCAACCAGCGGCAACTCGAGTATGACTTCGTGGTCCACCCCGGCACCGACCCAACCGTCATTGCCATTAACTTCGAAGGCGTCGATCAGCTGAAAGTCGACACTCAGGGCGAGCTGGTACTGCACACGCGAGGCGGCGAGATCCGTCAGCGAAAGCCTTTCATCTACCAGGAGGTAGACGGCGTGCGGCATGAAGTCGCCGGTAGCTACAAACTCAAAGACGCGAATACAGTTAGTTTTCAATTAGCGGACTACGATGCGAACAGGCCGCTGGTGATCGATCCGGTGCTCGTTTACTCCACCTTCCTCGGCGGGGCTGCTCTCGATACAGGCCAGGATATAACCGTGGACGCGGGCGGGAATGTATATGTAACAGGCGTCACGCAGCAATTAACCGATCCATCTAACTTCCCGACGACTGTTGGCGCCTTCGACACGACGCACAACGGCGGGTTCTTTGATGTTTACGTCACTAAGCTCAACTCGACCGGCTCTGCGCTCGTCTACTCCACCTTCCTCGGAGGCTCTGACGAGGATTTTGGTTCTGGCATTACCGTGGACAGTACCGGCAATGCGTACGTGACCGGTACTACGAGTTCGCCCGACTTTCCGACAACGGCCGGCGCTTTCGATACGACGTACAACACCAATCGCGACGCCTTTGTGACGAAGCTCAACGCGACTGGCTCGGCGCTTATCTATTCCACTTTCCTGGGAGGCTTTGAGTCTGACGGAGGCAATGACATTGAAGTGGACCCATCCGGCAATGCTTATGTGGCGGGCAACACCCTTTCAAGTAGCTTTCCTACGACTCCCGGCGCCTTCGACACCACGCACAACGTCAACGAAGTCTTTGACGTCTTCGTAACGAAACTCAACGCAGGCGGCTCGGCGCTCATCTACTCTACTTTTCTCGGCGGGACAAATGGAGCCCTGGCTCCTGGCATCGACCTGGACACCTCGGGCAGTATTTACGTGACGGGCTTCACTACTTCAGCCGACTTTCCGACGACTGTGGGCGCCTTCGACACAACACATAACGGCTCAAGTGACGTCTTCGTCACGAAGCTCAACGCCACCGCCTCAGCACTCATCTACTCCACGTTCCTCGGCGGCAGTGGTACCGACACGTCAGGTCACATCGTCATTGACACGTCGGGCAATGCTTACGTAGGGGGTGACACTTCTTCGCCCAACTTTCCGACGACAGTTGGCGCCTTTGACACCACGTACAATGGCAATTTTGACGCCTTCGTGACGAAGCTCAATCCGTCCGGCTCGGCGCCGCTCGTCTATTCCACCTTTCTAGGGGGCACTGGCCAGGATCACTCCAGTGGCATTGCCGTGGACATCTCCGGCAGTGCTTACATAACGGGCATCACTTTATCTGCGGATTTCCCGACTGTTGACGCCGTCGACGCCACGTACAACGGTAATATCGACGCCTTCGTCACGAAGCTCAACCCATCCGGCTCGGCGTCGCACGTTTACTCCACTTTTCTTGGGGGCAGTGAGGACGATAGTGGACTCGGCATTACAGTGGATGTCTTTGGCAGTGCTTACGTAACGGGCTCAACTACATCGACCAACTTTCCGACGACCACTGGCGCCTTCGACACCACTCACAACGGCGGCTCAGATGCTTTTGTGACGAAGCTCAGCGCAACAGCCACCGGTGTTCCCGCGACACTAACCCTGAACCCGCCCACGGCGACGAATACAGTCGATTCACAACACTGTGTGACGGCAACCGTGCAGGACGCGTCAGGGAGCCTGGTCGGTAATGTAGTAGTTCGCTTCGAGGTGAATGGCTCAGTCGACACGAGTGGTTCGGCAACGACTGGTGCTAATGGCGAGGCCACATTCTGCTACGTTGGTCCACCACTCCCGGGCGCAGACACGATCACGGCGTTTGCAGATACGAATAACAATAGCGTGCAGGAACCCGGCGAGTCGTTCGGCATGGCCGAGAAAACCTGGGTGCTGCCAGCAAGCACTCCGCGCTGCGAGATCACGAACGGCGGATGGATCATCGCGGCGAATGGCGACCGTGCGAACTTTGGCGGCCACGCGAAAGCGAGCGGGAGCGGCGAGACGCAGGGACAGCAGCTCTATCAGGACCATGGACCAGCGCAACCTTTAAAGATGCACTCGCTCAACGTGCTCGCCGTTGTTTGCGACGGTTCGACTCGCGCAAGCATCTTCGGCCAGGCGACGATCGACGGATCCGGTGTGGCCAATTACCGAATCAACGTTCAGGACCTCGGTGGACCAAGCAAGGGACAAGATACGTACTGGTTGATCACCGACGGCTATGACTCCGGCGAGCAGATACTACGCGGAGGAAACATCCAGATCCGCCGCAGATAGCTGGTTCAGTTGATATTACGCCGAAGGCGTTCGCTAATTTGAGCCCAGGGTTCGAGCGTTTCGCGAGAACCCTGGGAAACGAATTAAAAAATTGCGACCAAACCCTGAAAGGGTTCGGCAGTTGGCGAACCCTTTTCAGGGTTCAATGACCACTTTGTGATCTAATCCCAGGGTTGTCGCTTCCGCTCCAACCCTGGGCTCAAATTAGCGAACGCCTTCGGCGTACTTGAATTTTAGTGCGTGTTTGCGTTAGTGATTTCCCGTCTCTCCCTTGAACTTACCCCTTGCCCAGATCTGGCACCGGTGTGCGGCCCGACGCCTTTTAACTGTCGTCTATTGGAAAGGACGAAATTAAAATGAAACGCACCCTCCCATGGATTTTAGTGAAATCATTTCTGTTTCTTCTGCTAGTCGCAACAACCTGGAGCCAATCACAGCATCAGCTACCTGACATGGTTCGGGAGATCTCGCTCGATGCGCCCGCTCGTCCAGACGCGGCCACGAAAGCACGGCTCAACGAGGCGTATGGCCAACTGCCATTGAGCTTTGAGGCTAACGTGGGCCAGCTTGATCCCAAAGTAGATTTCATTTCGCGCGGTAGCGGCTACACGTTGTTCTTAACTGCGCGCGAGGCAGTGCTGGCCTTGCAGAGTGATCGCGAGTCAGCCGTAATGCGCATGAAATTCGTCGGCAGCGAGGCCCGGCCGCGCGCCGTGGGCCACGACGAACTCCCCGGCAAAGTCAATTACATCAACGGCAAGGATCCCAAACGTTGGCGAACCGGAATCTCGACCTACGGCAAAGTCGCTTACGAGAACTTATATCCCGGAGTGGACCTCGTCTATTACGGCAACCAGCGGCAACTGGAGTATGACTTCGTGGTCCACCCCGGCACTGATCCGAACGTCATCGCCATCAACTTTGAAGGCGCTGACGGGCTGAAAGTTGATGCTCAGGGCGAGCTGGTGCTGCACACGCGTGGCAGCGAGATCCGGCAGCGAAAGCCTTTCATCTACCAGGAAGTGGATGGTGTGCGGCATGAGATCGCCGGCAGCTACAAACTCAACGACACGAATACCGTTGGCTTTCAATTAGCTGAGTACGATACGAGCAAGCCTCTGGTAATCGATCCGGTGCTCGTTTACTCCACTTTCCTCGGCACTAGTGCGGAGGACGTAGGCCTTGATATAGACGTCGACGCTGCAGGAAATGCTTACGTAACAGGCCACACACAGCAATTGATCCTTCCTTCCGACTTTCCGACTACTTCCGGCGCATTCGACACCACGCACAACGGCGATCAAGACGTCTTTGTGACGAAGCTCAACCCGTCCGGCTCGGCGCTCGTCTACTCCACTTTTCTCGGCGGCTCTAATGATGAGTTCGGAAGGGGAATCGCGGTGGACACCTCCGGCAGCGCGTACG
>DASUPZ010000393.1:0-15913 GCA_036280855.1 Pyrinomonadaceae bacterium
TGCCACGTTGTCCGTTGACACTGAACTGGCCCGAATTATCGGCGCTCGCTTTGGTCAGGACGACACTCGGCGTGAGCGCAATCAACGATTGGAAGCTGCGACCATTCAACGGCAGGTTTGAAACAAAACGTCGATCGACAACAGTGCCGACCGCCGCTGAGTCGTCGATCAAACTCGAACCATCCACGATCTCGACGGTCTGGCTGATGTTTCCGACTTTCAAATAGACCTTGATCGTTTTCTGATCATTCACGTTGAGGATCACGTCGCGGACTTCGGCCGGCGTGAACCCGTCGTGCTCAGCTTTGACGGTGTAACTGCCGGGAGGCAGCTGGGCGACGATGAAGATACCTTCCTCGTTGGTCGTCGCATTGCGTTGGAACCCCTGCGCGATACTGATCACGGCAATCTTCACACCCGGAATCACGGCGCCGGTTTGATCGATGACGATACCGCTGAGTGTTGCCGTTGAGCTCTGTGCATGAGCGTTTGTGAGGAATGAACCATGAAGCGTCGGAAACAGCAGCAGGCAGACTGGCAAACACCTGTAAAGAAGAAACTTTCTAATCGTCGATGCCTTGCGAAGACGGAAGACACACGAATACACGTGCGGGAATCTGGGCATTGGAGGTTCTCCTGTAATTTAAATTTCCAGCTCTTCTTAGCGATCTGGGTCGCTGAACACACACTTAAGGCTGTTGAAACGCAAAGTCTCCCAGCAAAAATGCTTCATTGTTCTGTAAGAGCAATCAGTATCACGGGGCTTGATACTGCACGATCTTCCCGGCCAACTGTTCGGCTCTCTGCATTGATTGCCAGAACGTCGACGCTTTGATCGCTATCGCAGAACTCTGTTTCGAGATCGTGAAAGCCGAGCGAATGGAGTGATTGTTACTCACTGCAAACTGGTGGAGCCGCTCTACCGAACGCGCCAGCTCGCCATCATTCTGAATCGTAGTCACTTCCGCTGACTGCACCGACGATCCCGCAAAAAATACCGGTTGAATTTCCCGTCGAAGCACGGCCGTTTCGCGTTCAAAGGCACGCGCGTGCTCGTGCAGCATCTTTATCCACTTGGCACGTGCATCCGGGGCCACCGTGCGCATATCGACGCCGGCAAACCGATCCATAAGTCGCTTTAACTCGACTGCGTGAAATAGGGCTCGATAGGCGCGGTTCACGATTCTGGAGGAGTAAGATCGGATTGCGTCATCGATTGGACCACCTGGATCGTTTTCCGTGAAGTACGCTCGAAGCTCCTTATCGGCCGCGACGGTGTCTGCCGTGGGTTCGGGCAGATCTGTCTCCACTGCGGTGGGATTCACCACCACAGATCGAGATGCTTCTATAACTGTGCGGATCTCGATCTTCACGGCAGGGTTGTTCCTGACGGGTGCGAGTACCTGTAGGAACTCGTCCCTTCGTTGCTCGCTCTCCACTACTCCCTCAACGCGCAGTGACCCACCTGCGCTGCGCGTGAGGTTGACTTGCTCATTACGGTCGGCCTTTACCCGGTTGAGCAAGTATGCGACGTCGACTTCCAGCTCTGCTGAAGCTGGGGGTGGTGCCGACGTGCTGGGCGACGGAGGGACACGGCTAGCGGTGAGGTCGCGGCGTGCCCAGTCGCCGTGCCTGCCATTAATCCCCGCCCCTCCTGTCAGTTCCGGCTCGATTTCGAAGACAGACGGTGCTGCGGCACTCACAGGCAGCAACTCAAAACCTGCTTCGACGAACCGGTATTCGCGTATTGCTCCGCCACGTTCAACCAACAACACCTGTTCGATAGGATGAAGATCAGTCTTGCTCAGGACGAGCGTGGCTCTCAAAAGACGGCTTGCGCCAATCGTTCTCAGTCTCTCGTAACTGAGAACATAAGTTGTAGACGTTTCACTCACCTGGGCGAATGCTGGTTCAACGATCAGCAAGCTGAACGTTAGCGCTGAAGGTTCCAGTTGCCAGATGTCTTCCAGGTTCAGCAGCAGATTGTCGGGTGTCGCGAGTGCCGGTTGTGACTGTGGTTTCGATCCGTGATGATAGACAGTTCGCGAGCCGTCGGGTTTTTGCCATGCACCAGCGATGAGTTGGTTTGAACTGCCATAAAGTCTTTGCGCGCGATTACCTGCCCGGCCATTCTCCCAGGTCTCGATCCTTCGTTCTGCGACTAATGGTCCATTCGTGCCGTGACGTTCTTCGAAGCGAATGGATCGATGCCTGACTTTATCTTTGCTCTGATGAATGATCTGTTCGGCAGCGCCGGCTTTCTCGAGCAGCGCGGACGCATTCGGCGCCGGCGACAGATTTCCCCTTAAGAGAAGAAAAGCAGCAACAACCACTGCGGAAAGCATCACCGCCAGCATTCCAGGACGTTGCCAGAAGCGCATGCGATCCGGTTGGCGGAACAGAGTAATAGATGCAGTCAAATATTCCGTTGTCGATTGAGTGTCCTGAGCAGCAAACCGCCTTTGCAGCGCACGCTTCGCACTACCAAGCAACTGCATGATCCAGGCACGGAGATGGCGGCTTCCACGTTGCGCCGCCACCCTGGTTTCTCTATCCGCGCCTGGAACAATAAACAAGGGTGAGGACAAAGCGTTCGGGTTTTCCCCGTTGACTGACGACGCAGCGGGGAGTGGATCCTTGTAAACGACGTGCAGACTCGGGCCGTACTCGTCCCGGAAGGAAGCCTGGAGCGATCTGCTTTCGCTGAGCTCGATCGACGCCCATTGCTCACTTCGCCGTCGCATGTCGACACTGAAGAACAGCAACTGCACACCCTGCTCACTCGTGATCTCGACAAATTCGACAGGCTCGTCAGGCATCAGGTTGAGATCCAACTCATTCAGATCCGAACTGACCTTCAGAGAACTCACGAGAAAGCCATTGACCGCGATACGAAGCTCCTGTGGTTTGTGCTCGCGTGTCTCACGCAGGTGACGCTCGAATCTCCGAGGCAAGTCGCCGCTACCACCCGATGCTCCACCACCACTCACATCGTGCGGCGGCTCTTTCGGTTCATCTGAACGAACCTGGTAACGCTGATCCAGAAGAGGCAGGCCTAACAAACTGTTCACCGCATCGAGACAAACGCGACAGCTAACAATATGGGCCAGCTTTGCAGTTGTGAGTGGATCGGCTTTTTCTTCCGAATATGCTTCCTGCAACTCCTGTTGCGTGAAGCACTCGCCATTGCGCGAGTTGAAGATCATCTGCCTGAGCTCCGCCATCAGATCGCGGTCGGGCCGGAGATACTTGAGCTGCCCTTGTGCTGAAGGAGCTTTACTGTTCACAAACCTGAGCCGTCCGGGTTTATTCATGAACCCCTTCGCCTCACGACGGGCCAGTTTCTGCCATTGATCCACGCATTGCCGGGAGCTGTGGAGGATGCGGGCGATCTCGGTGGGAAAAAAATCGTGGAAGAAGCGCAGGATGAGTACGCTTCCTGCTTTTGAGGATTCCTTCCGGGAGCATGCGTAGGTGCAAATCTGGTGTAACTCTTCTGACGCCTGCATGCGGCGCGAGGGTTCAACCGCCATCCAGCTGAGACGGCAAGAGTCGTAGTCGGCAACTGAGAGCGCCGATTCATCATGCAGGAGTTGCGCTGAGCGATTCATTCTCGAGATATTCATGAAGCGCAACATCGTTTTCAGATAGCCGTCGATATTTTCAATCTCTTCGAGTCTGGTCCGGCCAAGGACAAACTGGACAAATGCGTCCTGCACTAAATCTTCGGCCACGTCGCGTCGATATTCCGTCAGGCGCATTGCGAATGCGAGCAGATCTCCATAGCGATCGGTAAACAACCGTTCGCGGTGTTCATCTGGTTGTGTGGCCACTCGGCTCTGATCCAGCATTTCGTTTCTGGGCGCTTTCTGGATTAGTCCCGTTGGGGCTCTCTGGACCGAACCCGTTTTGGGTCGAGCTTGTACGACCTTCTTCAGTCCAAACATTCGCTTCCGTCTTTCAGAGGAAGCGATGTTTGTAATTACTTATATACAAGTGTGTTTTTGAAAGCGGATCTGAAAAAGTATTTTTCATTTAAAGTGAAGAAAATACTTGAGATATAGCCGCAAGAAGACACAGCTTCAGGGTTCCGCGGTCTCTCAGTAGGGAGCAGAGCGCGTCGATCAAGTCTTAATGGAAATCTCGTGGTTTTAACAGAGGCGATCGTAGCTTTGCATCGCTTCAGCGAGCGATGCTCGCACTCTGTCAAACGCAGTGATCGTTGCCCGCAAGATGAGGTAACCCAGGCGTCGAATCACTGCAAACTGCCATACTTCCTGTCTCCTAATGAAATTATGACGTACGTGACGTGCTAAGATGCGCCGCGACTCAATAACTCGCACACGCCATTTCCCGGGATATGAATCCGAGTCACTCAGTAATTAAGGTTTCAATTGAAATGAAAACGATCCTGCTGGGGCTGCCAGGATTTCCGATCACGTCACCTCCGGGCCAAACAGCGTGACATATTCGGAACAATAATGCGCCGGATATTATTCCGACAATTAAAGGATGTCAAACAGTTTTCCGATTTAAGGGACAAAAGCGTTGATGTCGCAGAGACTTACTTGAAATTGACGCTGTTGTGTTTAGGTTTTTGCGCTGTGTTCGGAATCTCGGAAAAATGTAGAGTTTGAGTGCCGAGAGGCTGCCGTCTCCGATAAGCTGAAGTCCCTTCTTGTTAGGGTTTCCGAAGGGCGCGGTCAGCGCGCAAACAAAGCGCCGCCAAAACGGCGGACTCCGGGAGGCTCTACTGCGGGCGAAACTGGAGGCATTCCGGAGTGCGGCAACTGCCGCCGCTTTGCGCGCGCGCGTGTACGCGTAATTGCAGCATGGATAAAAGAGAACTGACCATCGTACTTCAAGACCCTGCGAGCGCAATGCGCCGCATCCTTAATGCCTGGTCCAATATCCCCCTATTACTGATGCTCGATGTTGACTGGGATCGTGGTCCCCTGGTGCTCGTCGGGTTGTCTGACCGCATGATGTGGCCACTACTGCCTCCGGGTAGTTTGCTTCAGCTGGACCAGAAAGTTAAGACGGTTGCGAGTGGCTCATGGTCTGAGTTCGATCGGCCTATATATTTGATCGAGCACCGCGGAAAGTTTTTCTGTTGTCATGCTGAGAGGCGGGGTGAGATTCTGCGCCTGATATCACACCGCGAGTCACCCGCGCCGCCCGCCATCTCAATCCCATTTAAAGAGGCGCGTGTACGCGGGCAGCTGACTCCGATCTTCAAACCCCTCGCAACGAGACAGTTGGGCCGCAAAGAAGCGCAGAAACACACAAGTTATGTGTGAGGCTTGAGCTTCTTTGCGGCCGCTGTCCCGTGTCAATAGATCGCTTCGAGCCTGCGCCAGGTCTTTATTGTCGTTAAAGAGTGTGCAGGTGCGAAGCCGAGTCGTTCAGCTTTGATTGCAAGACCGGCGTAACTGAGTGTTGTTCCTGTCTTGCGTTTTAGGTGGACCAGATTCTTAGGCAAACACTGATCTCGCCGGATTCTCATCATCTCCATGTGCCGAACGAAGTCGCGATCGGGAAAGATAAGCTCGGCGGCGAAAATTTCAGCTCCCACCTCGAGGCTTTTATTCAGGTTCGATTGATCGCAGTACGAAATTCCCAAATCTCGATCGCGAAAGAAGTGTTTGAGTTCGTGTGCCATGGTGAAGACCATCGGATCCTTCGGTAATCCTTTGGCGATCATTACAGTCATACCGAGATGATCGTTTATGAACGCACCACGCAGATGTCTGAATCTATAAGGCCATTCGTCGACGACGATGCCGTTCCTGGCGTAGATCCGCATGAGATCGCTGGGGAGAACGCGCGGCGACGACAAGCCGTGTTCGGCCCGCACCTGCCGCGCAAGTTGTTTGAGGTCTTCGTAATATCTTTGAGTGTTCACTTGTGTTTTCCCCCTTTTCGACCAGGCTGAGGTCGAGTTTTCCCCTGGTAAATACTGCGAGCCCTGCGAAACTCTGCGTACTTCCTCAATTCTTCAAGGTCCGCAGGATGCAACTGCCTGGCGGTCCGCAAAAGGGCTTTGAGGTTTTCATCCTCGTCTTCGTCGACCAGCTCATCCGGTAAGAACGACATGATCGAGACGCCGAAGAAGCGTGAGATACGTTCGAGGTCTTTGAGGCTCGGACGATAAGTTCCTGTTTCCCATCTGGAGATCGTATTTGGTGCAACGTTCAAATGGGTCGCGAGCGATTCCTGTGAGAGTCCCTCGCCGTTGTTGTAGCTGACGCGCAGATCTTTGATCCGAGCTGCGACGTGGTCGAGCAGTTCCATTCCTATTCCTCTTTTCCATCCTATATGAGGACGACATTTAACTAATATCGTTGACAAGGAGGTTGAGCCTGCGTATTATACGCGCGCGGCAAAAAATTTCAATGATTGAGTTTTACCTCACATGAACAAATTCCTACTTCGAAAACGAATGTTTCTCGCGTCAGTATCAACTGGCCAAACTTCTTACATACTCGCGGAAGTTGAATCGAGTCGCGGTGGTGAGTACAAGTGGGGCCACTACATGTTGACGATTGCTGATTGTCGACGGCGTATTCAGCTCGAGTTTTTTCTCGGGACGGTTCGCGCGCGGCGTGAGAGTTTGCGAAAGCTCGATCTTCTTTTGAAGGTGCTGGGGACGTTTCGCAACGCGCTCATCTCTGAGGCCCAGGCGATCACCGAATACGAGCGTGCCGGCAAGCGAAAACAAAAACCGAAACACGGATAACGCGGATCTGTGTAAATCCGATTTTACAGATCCGCGTCATCCGCGGCCTCGCTTCATCCCGGTTGTGCTAGAATGCGCCGCCAATGCCAGCGTCTTCAATTTCTTCGGAAAGTCAGCGGCTCGTTTCGCTCGACGTCTTTCGCGGAATGACGATCGCCGGGATGATCCTGGTAAACAATCCCGGCACGTGGGAACACGTCTATGGACCATTGCAACATGCTGCATGGCACGGCTGGACGCCCACGGATCTCGTCTTTCCTTTTTTCCTTTTTATCGTCGGCATCGCGATACCGCTCGCCTTTGCTAACCGGTTGGAGAGTGGCCGCAGCACGCGCGATCTTTACGTCAAAATCATAAAACGCACGCTCATCATCTTCGCGATCGGCCTGTTTCTCAACGGTTTTCCGTACTTTTCACTCGCAGAATATCGCATTCCCGGCGTCTTGCAACGGATCGCCGTCTGCTATTTCTTTGCGTCGATCATTTTCCTCAACACTAAGGTCAAAACGCAGGTCGCCATCGCGATCGGGCTGCTCGTTGGTTATTGGTTGATGCTGAAATTTATCCCGGCGCCGGGTTTTGCCGCCGGCGATCTCAGTAAAGAAGGGAGCTTGCCTTCGTACGTCGATCGTGTCGTTTTGGGCAAGCACGTCTGGTCGCTGGGAAGGGTTTACGATCCGGAAGGGATTCTGAGCACGATCCCCGCGATTGTCACGACGTTGATGGGCGTGCTCACCGGGAGCTGGCTGCGGACGGAAAAGTCGCGCATCGAAAAAGCTGCGGGGATGTTTGTCGCAGGCGCAGTGTGTGTCGCCGTTGGATGGGCATGGAACGCGTTCTTTCCGATCAACAAGGCGTTATGGACCAGCTCGTACGTGCTCTTTACTGGCGGTTTGGCGCTACAGTTTCTTGCACTGTGTTACTGGTTGATCGACATAAAGGGTTATCGACGCTGGGCAAAGCCGTTTGAGGTCTTTGGTCTGAATGCGATCGCGCTATACGTCGGCGCGGGACTAATGGCTTCGTTGCTCGGCGAGATTAGAGTGGGTGGAACAACACTCGGTACGTGGATTTATCAGAACGTGTTTGCCTCGTGGGCTTCGCCGATCAATGCTTCACTTGCGTTTGCGATCGCGTTCGTCCTGGTCTGGCTGGGACTGATGTGGATCCTTTATCGACAGAAGATTTTCCTCAAGGTTTGATTTAGCCTCATCGATCAACTGATTGTTTCTCTCATAACTCAACTGCTCAGGTTCGAGTGCAGGCGGATACTGGTGACGGCTGTACACCGGATACGCCTCGGTGCGCAGGTGGGCCAGCATGTGATGACCGCGGCGCACCGCACGCTCATGACGCAGGGCTGTGATATCTATCGGCGCCACTACGATCCTTTCACCTGGACCAGGAGAGGCCTCGGCCAGCAGGCGTCCATCGAAATCGACCACCTGACTGCCGCCGGGCCATGAGTACGGCGGATAGTGTTTCAAGCTCGCGCCCTGGTTTGCTGCGACTACGTACGCCGTGTTTTCGAGTGCGCGACAACGATTCACGATGGTCCACCATGCCATCGGCTCTGTCGCACCCCACGGATCCATGTAGGCTGATACGCGAATCAAAACCTCGGCGCCGTTTGCGGTGAGCTGTCTTAATGCTTCGGGGAACAGCCAGTCGTAACAGATGGCGCAACCAAGCCGGCCGATGGGTGTGTCGGCGACCGGGAAGAGTGGTTCGTCGTAGCCGGGGAGATCGTGTGGACTGGTATGGACTTCGTACGGGATCCACGTATTCACTTTACGATACTTGTAAAGCACGCCTTGTGGGCCAATGAGACACGTGGCGTTGAAAACGTGGCCCGGCCATTTCGGATCGACCTCGAGCATAGAACCGCTTTGAATGTAGATGTCGTGCTCTTTGGCTTTTTGTTGCAGGCGCTCGGTGTGTTCGTTTGGGATCGTGATGGCGAGCTTGTCGATTAATTCGGCTGCGGTTGGGAAGACAGGCGCCGAGTGTGCAAACTCCGGGAAGACGACGAGACGAACAGGAAGAAACGGAGCGGCACCGGCGACAGCGGAGTCGATCATCGAGAGCATGCGATCCGTGTTTGATTTCATGGATTTGCGGTCGAGAGGATTCGGGTTGTCTGTCTGGCACGCTGCTACGGCATACCTGACAGGATTTACATGATTTTCAGGATTTACACGATTGCTGCTCATTCATCCACCCCGCTTAATCCTGTAAATCTTGTCAATCCTGAAATCCTGTCAGGTATAGGTGAAGTGACCACGCGCGTGTTGTATTTCTCCATGTATCTTAGTCGCTTCTCAGTCACCGGATATCGTTGGGGAAGTGGTCCGACGTGATCCGGACTCGCCGAATTGATATCCATCTCCTTACTAAACCCATCTCCATAGAACAGGAACGTACGCGTCCAACCTTTCGGCAGCGCCGGGAGTTTGTCTGCCGCAAACGAAAGGATTAACTCGTCACCAGGCCTCGAGATCACAAACATGTCGTCGGACTCGAGTAACAGCTCGCGCACATCACCCTCGCGCGTGTAACGCCCAGTCATCACTTTCCACGGCGACGTAAACGATACCTTTTTGTAATCGTAAGTCATCGGCTGCCGCCCTTCAGGCGCATACTCCAGGGAGAAACCACGCCAACGCAGATCTGCAACCGAAGGATCGAGACGCGTGAGTTGCACAGGAAAATTTCCGGGTGAATTATCGACGAGGATCTGGTCCCAGTAGATCCGCATGTTCGTCACGATGCGGACCTCACGACTCGCACTCAAAAACTTACCAGTGAGATCGGCAACAACAGTTTGAGGACGTCCAACCGGAATTCCAACGTTCTCGATAACAGTTTTCCACTGCCCTCGCTTGTCTTTCACTTGTAGTGCAGGCAGCCGCAAACTCTTACCACTCTGCGACGCGGCCAGGTTGTCACTGGACCACGCATAGTCAGTCCAACCCGTCATTAATAACAACACCCGCCCGCGTAGATCCGGCTCGAGTTTCAAAACCAACTCATGCTCCTCCGCATATCCCCGTATTGGCCGCAGCTCAAAGTCATCCGGATATTCGCGGTCCATCCGCGCAATCCGCGCAAGCATGTCGTGCCCATGCTCGTCGACCGCCGCCAGCGGCACACGTGCGTTCTGCGTCGTGAAAAGCTTGAACGGTCTCGGTGGCACGGTAAGTCCTTCGTTCGGATAAACTTCCACGCCCTGCGGATGCGCAACCGAGATCAACTGAACCTGATCTACAAACAACGCCTCTTCCAATTCATTCGTGACCCGCAGTTCATAACGCCCATCGCGCTCGCGAAGCTGATCGCCTCTTATGCGAACGTACTCATCCGGATCCGGCGTGTTATAAATCCCGGGCGCATCGAGATGGCCTGTCTCGCCGCCACCCATGAAGTCGGTGACAAACTCAAATCGTTCGCCATTCCAAACATATAGATATGGACACGAAGAAGGTTTGCGGTCCAGTTCCGTGAGCGAGAGGGTCACGAGGGACTTACCGGGATTCGCAAACTCTGTTTCAGACTGGAGAATTCCGGCGGGCCAGAGCACGCGCACCGCGTCGACCGTCGTGCGCTTGCCCAGACCAAAAAGCACGTCCGCAGGCGCCGGTGCAGGCGAAGCGGAATAGGTCTCGAGTTTCTGCGCGAGACTTCCGGCGCGCATTTCGATCTTCGAGCCGACCGCGCTGCGATTACTCACCTTGCCCGCCAGACCGACGCGCAGCGAGCGATTCGCGTTGCCGCCCTCGTTGCGTGCGACTTTCAAACCTCCACCTGGAACTCCGAAAACCAGATCTGTATCGCCATCGCCGTCGAGATCTCCCGACGCGAGCACACGCGTTCCGGTTGTGGTTGCGAGCTTCGACGTGGCTGCGTCGCTAACGTCTGTCCACGAATCACCTGTGTTGCGCAGCACTTTCACGCCTGTCTGCGCGATCGAGATCAGGTCCAGTAACCCGTCGTTGTCGTAATCCAGTAGTTGTGCGGCATCGCTTCCGCCTGGCGCCTGCGTGATTTGAAAACGTTCTTTGCCGTTGCTGATCGCGAAAGTACCTGTCGCACCGCTCGAGAAATAGAAATCGGTGAACCCGTCCTTATTTATATCTCCGGCGGCGACGGCGCTCGCGCCTTTAGTCGTGAGTCCAACGTCTGTCGCTACGTCGCGAAACGTGCCATCACGCATATTGCGCCACAGTGAGATCTTTTCTGCCGACGCAATCAGGAGATCGATGTCGCGACGGTTATCGAAGTCGGTAGGCACGATCGCACGAGCCGCGACTTTGTCCGCGATCTTTGCGGCAGCGCTTTGATCGCTAAACGTTCGATCGCCGTTGTTTCGCAACAGCAGATGACCTTCACCGGCAATCACGATATCGAGATCGCCATCGTGATCGACGTCGGCGAATGCCGTTGACCTCGGAGCGAAAGGAATCGAAGGAATCTTTGCTGAAGCAGTTGTGTCGGAAAAACTTCCGTTACCGTCGTTGTGATAGAGCGTGCTCGCCCCCGCGCGCGCTACAAACAGATCGGGACGGTTATCGTTGTCATAATCGCCGGCGATCGCTGCAACACCGGCGCTCGATGCTTTCGAAAGTGCGCCCGACTGTGCGGTTACATCCGTAAACTTACCCGCATCGTTGCGTGCAAGACGTTGGAGGGTGCCTGCTGTTTCGAACAGGTCGAGATCGCCGTCGACATCGTAATCGAAGAGCAAAACGGCGCCGCCGCTCTGCCGTACATCGGCTGGCCAATTGCCCTCCGGCAGCACTGTCGCGGTGACGTCAGTAAAGACAACTTCCGGCGTACGTTTATCGACGAGATCCGGCTCCGCGCCCGTGGAAGCAATCGCTTCGGCATAGCGACCCTGTTCGAGATAGTTTGTTCCGAGTGTGGTTCCAGTCCCGCGCTGGCGCAGCTCCTGAAACTGAGCGATGACTTTTTGTCCTTCCTCTCTCTGACCACCGCGCATCAACGCAGTCCCAAGATTGTAGAGCGCCGTTGCGTTGTAAGGTTCCGCGGCGATTGCCGTGCGAAGAACCGCAATGGCTTCCGGGTATTTGCGCTGCTGCGCATAGAGTTGGCCCAGGTTGATGTTTGCGCCCACGTCATTCGGATCGATGCGCAACACTTTTTGAAATGCCGCGACAGCTTCTTCGGGCCGGTTCTGAGTTTTAGCGAGCAAGCCGAGAAGATACGGCGGCTGCGGCGCAGACGGCGCAAGCGCGCTCGCCGCCTGCAACTCCTTCTGCGCAGCAGGCAAATCGGGCACGTTGAAAAGCGCGATCCCCAGATTGATGCGGGCAAGCGCGAGATCAGGCTGCAACTGCAACGCGCGTCTGAAAGCATCCGCGGCTTCTTTATGTTTGAACTGCTCGAGCAACGCGACGCCGATATTATTGGCGCGGTATGCATTTTCTCGGGCGTCAGGTTTTGCTTGTTCGTTTTGACGATGAGCTGAAATCGTTAATACGCTGAGCGAGAGCCCGAGCAGCAGGAGGCAAGTTTTAAATCGGCTCATGTGCTACATTGTGCGGAGTTTTCCGCAAAGGCGCAAAGGGCCACAAAAAGGCACAAAAAGCACAAATGAATTTTCCGTATCCTTTGTGGTTTTTGTGCTTCTTTGTGGCGCTCTTCCGTATCACACGTATGAAGAACATTGTAATCGCGGTTCTGCTTGCGGCTCTTTGTGTGTTTAGCGGCTGCCGCACGACCACGGATCTCCCCTCGAAATCTTCTCCGCAGTACAACGAAATCGTCCGTACGTTTTACATCGGCCTCGCGGCACTCGAAGTGGGCCATGATGTTCAGGCGGAAGCGAAGTTATCGCAACTTACGCAACTCGCTCCGTCTGAACCCGCAGGTTGGGCCAACTGGGGACTGCTCGCACTCCGCCAGCGAAACTACGACAGCGCAGCCCAGCGACTGCAACGCGCGCGCGATCTCTCGCCTGAGAATAGCGACATTCACTACCTACTGGGATTACTGGAAAGCAGCCGGGGAAACAACGCGGAAGCGATCAAAGAACTGCGACAAGCAGTAGAGTTGGACCAGCGCAACCTGATCGCCACTTACAAACTCGCCGAAGAAATCGAACGCCAGGGCGATGAAACCGCAGCAGACGAAGTGCAGCATTTGCTTCAAACAATCCTCGCCGCTCAACCCGACAATCTCGCCGCACTTCTCGAGCTCGCGCGTGCATCAGCAAAGCGCGGCGATGCCGAGACACTCAAATCAACTTTGACAAAGATCTCGGCGCGTTCGTCGTCCTGGCCGCAGGATATCAAGGACAGACTGACCCCGGTCATAGACGCGGCGAACAGCGGCGACATGTCAGCCGCAGCAACACGCACTGCGTTTCTGAAAAACGTACTCGTGCAGCTTCCCGAATACCGCCAAAGTCTCTCGGTTATCAAGCCACCGCCCGGCGAAGAAGCCGTGCCGTTTACACATTTTCTGAAACTGGAGACGCCTATTTTCGAAACCGCGGCGCCCGATCTATCCACCGCATTCAGATCTGAGTCTTTAAATCCGGCCGCGGATAAAGCGGATTGGATAGGCGCGATTTCCCTGAGTGGTGAAGGTGCGCCAGTGATTTGTACGGCCAGTGCTCGCGAGTTTCGTTTAGCAAATGGGGCCAGTTTTCCTTTTCCATCCGGCGCGACGAATACGCCTCCAACAATCAACTCCATTTTGCCGGTTGATTTCAATTACGATTTCAAGACTGATGTTGTACTCGCCGGCGAAGGCGGTGTCCGTTTACATCGTCAGGAAAGTCAATCGGCGTTCACGGATGTAACCTCCGCAACAAAACTGCCGCCAGGCATTCTCAACGGTAAATACACGGGCGCATGGAACGCCGACATCGAAGCGGATGGCGATCTCGACATCGTCCTCGGCTTAACTCAAGGCACTCCGATCGTCTTACGCAACAACGGCGACGGTACTTTCACTAATACTGAACCATTCGCTGCCATCCCGGGTTTAACAAACTTCGCCTGGGCGGATCTCGACGCCGATGGTGATCCCGACGCCACCCTCATCGACGGCGGCGCGAAACTCCACGTCTTCACCAACGAGCGCCAGGGACAATTCACAGAACGATCCGTGCCAATCGGTTCCCCGATCCGTGCAATCAGCGTACTGGATTTAAACAACGACGGAGTTCTGGATTTAGCAGTCGTGCAGGAGGACGGCAGCATCACGCGTTTGTCTGATAAGGACCACGGCGCAAGCTGGGAAACTGCGGAACTAACAAAGGCTCCCGCTTCCAGCGTCCTGCACGTCGCCGATCTCGACAACAACGGCGGTCTCGACCTGGTCCTTTCAGGATCCACGAACGCGCTTGTTTTGCTAAACGATGGGAAAGGAAAGTTCGTCGCAACTAAGGATCAGCTTTCCGCGCGTGTGTTTGACGCGGTCGATGTTAACGACGATGGGCGATTAGATCTGCTGGCTCTATCGAGCGACGGAAAACCGCAGCGGGCCGTCAATTCAGGAACAAAGAACTACCACTGGCAGGTCGTGCGTCCACGAGCCGCGCAGGCAACCGGCGATCAGCGCATCAACTCTTTCGGGATCGGCGGCGAGATGGAAGTACGCTCCGGTCTGCTCGTCCAAAAACAACCCATCACAAGCCCGCTGCTGCACTTCGGCCTCGGCGAACAAACAAGCACGGACGTTATTCGCGTCACATGGCCCAACGGCACTGTGCGCGCCGACTTCGAAGTCAAAGCCGATCAGGAGATCGTCACCGAACAACGTCTGAAAGGTTCGTGCCCATTCATGTTTGCTTACAACGGCAAGCAGATGGAGTTTGTAAAAGACACGGTGCCGTGGGGTTCGGCCATCGGCTTGCGCATCAACACGCTCGGCACGGCGCGCGTCGAAGCCACGGAAGAGTGGTACAAGATCAGCCGCGAGCAACTCGCGCCGCGCGACGGTTATTACGATATTCGAATCACCGGCGAACTCTGGGAAACCTACTACTACGATCATCTCAGCCTGATGGTTGTCGATCATCCGGAAGGAACCGAGATCTTCGTTGACGAACGTTTCGTCATTCCCGCACCGAAACTCGCCATCACCACTGTCTCCACACCTCGGAAAATAGCTAGCGCAACAGACGACAACGGTACCGACGTCACTCAGATCGTAAACACACGCGACGGAAACTATCTCGACACTTTCGGACGCGGTAAGTACCAGGGGGTCACACGCGATCACTACGTCGAGGTCGATCTCGGCGACGATGCGCCAACCACCGGCCCGCTCTGGTTAATCGGAACAGGCTGGATGCATCCGACTGATTCGTCGATCAACGTCGCGATCACCCAGGGGCAAAACGTACAGGCAAAACCACTGAGCCTCGAGGTTCCCGACGGCAAAGGCGGCTGGGAAGTGGTGCGGCCAAACATGGGATTTCCTGCCGGCCGCAACAAGATCTGTTTGTTTGATCTGACAAATGTGTTTAGATCAGGCACGCCGCGACGCCTGCGACTGCGAACCACCCTGGAGGTTTACTGGGATTCGCTGGAGTGGGCAACAGGTCTTCCAGACGCCGCGCCGAAGATTACGCGTTTGAATCCGGACACGGCGGACCTGCATCATCGCGGTTATTCTGTGATCAACCAGGCGAACGATTCGTCTCCCCAAATACCAGACTATAATCGTCTCTCCAGCTCGAAACAGATCTGGCGAGATCTGATTGGCTACTACACGCGGTTTGGCGACGTGCGCGA
The DNA here is from genome assembly GCA_036280855.1 of Pyrinomonadaceae bacterium. GTDB lineage: Bacteria > Acidobacteriota > Blastocatellia > Pyrinomonadales > Pyrinomonadaceae > PSRF01. Next base: position 15,508 of record DASUPZ010000393.1, read on the forward strand.
GCTGTTGATGCGCGCCGACGATCGTTACGTGATAATGAATGCGGGCGATGAAATGACGTTTCGTTTCGCGGCGCCGCCTGCACCGCCGGCGGGCTGGGTGCGCGACTACGTGATCGCCGGCGACGGCTGGATCAAGGACGGAGACTACAATTCGACTTTCTCAAAGACGGTCCTGCCTTTGCCATATCACGCCAAAAACGAATATATAACTCCGCCGGGCCGGCTTGAAGACGAATGGGTGTATCGTCGTTTTCCGGAAGACTGGCAAAACTATCACACCCGTTACGTGACGCCTGACAGTTTTCAAAACGCAATGAGGTCGAAACAGCGGAAATGAGTGGTCGTAAACTGGCGAGAATCGGTCTCGTCGTCGTCTTTGTAGCACTGATAGCCACGCCGTTCATCA
>DASUPZ010000394.1:0-3790 GCA_036280855.1 Pyrinomonadaceae bacterium
AGCCGGATTTGTGTGCCCTTTTGCTACATCCGCGTAGGATCCGTGGGCAACTGTGACATTTTGGACGCGGATTTTCGCGGAAAAAGGCGCGGATTTTAGTCGACGGGTTTGCGGGTTCGGGCGGTGGTTCGTTTGTAGCGGTAGCTGATCTTTTTCACGTAGTTGCGAGTCTCTCGATAAGGGGGGACGCGGTTGCCGAACTTTGCGACTGCGCCTTCACCTGCGTTGTAACTCGCCAGCACGAGATCTACACGGTTATTGAAACGGTTCAGGAGTTCGCGAAGGTATCTCGTTCCGCCCGAAATGTTCTGCGCGGGATCGTGTACCCGCCGCACCCCGAAACGCGCCGCGGTGCCGGGCATGAGTTGCATCAGTCCACGCGCGCCTTTTGGAGAAACAGCGTGGGTGTTGAAATGCGACTCCTGCTCCATCACGAGAAAGATCAGATATGGATCGACGTTGTACTTATGGCCGTTGAGTCTGATCAGACGATCGAGGCCGGGCCGTCCTGTGCTCCAGCCGCTTGCTTTCTTTCCTGGCTGCGCAATCGTCGCAGGATCTTCAAGCTCGATGCGATCGATACGACTGCGATCGATGAAGATCGCCATCGAACCGCGGTTGTACCACACACCCTCAGGTGATTCCGTTGCGTTGTCGGCTTCGACACGAGCGCCGCCCTTTAAAAAAATCCACGCAGGTTGATTGTAAGCTGTCTTTTGTTTCGGCTTTTCTTCGACAACGTCTGCGACTTCGAAATGATCGTCATCGTTCGTTGACTTGACCGGTGCAGGCGCAGGCGTGTCGCGCTCGATCTTCTTGACTTTCTCTTTCGGCAAAAGCTGATTGATAGCGCCTTTGCGATACCAGACACCCTGCGGCGTCTCGGATGCCTCATCGACATCCATGTACGAGCCATCAGCAAGTTTGAGCCTGATCTGCGTTTGGGAGAACGCGTAGCTCGAACACACGCATACAAGCAAACAAGTTACAAAGAGATTCGTGGCTGCCCGGATCATATGTGCCTCTATCTACAACTCGAGCGGATCGACGGGAACATGCTCGGTTGTTTTTTGCTGCGTTTGAGGCTGCGCAAATGAGTGCGACGTGCCGAAGTAATTTCGCCATGCAATGTCGACAATGTTCGGCGTCAGCTCCAGTTTGTGCTTTTCAAACAAACAGATATCGGTGGCGCGGTCCAGCAAGTCGCGCGGTTCGCAACCCTTCATCTGTCGTCGCTCGGCGCGATACTTCATCAGGATGTGGTCCAACACCTTTTGATCGACTTTGATTCCACGCTTACCGGCCTGGTAGTTGAAGATCGACGTGTAGGCTCCGGGCGTGGGTGGCTCGACGCGTGCGCGGTAGCCCATGCGTCGCAGAAATGCCTGGTCTGCGAGATCGTTCTCGTCGAGGTTGGTCGAAAACACGACGAGCTGCTCAAACGGAACTTCGATCTTCTTTCCGGTGTGCAGTGCGAGATAGTCGACGCGGCGCTCGAGCGGCACGATCCAGCGGTTCAGAAGATCCTGCGGCGCAACTCGCTGGCGACCGAAGTCGTCGATCACGAGCGTGCCGCCGTTTGATTTCATCTGAAACGGCGCTTCGTAAAACTTCGCGGCGTCGCTCCACGTCAGGTCGGCGTTCTCGAGTGTCAACTCACCACCCACCACGACGAGCGGGCGCCGAATGTGAACCCAGCGACGATCGTAGTCGTGCGGAGTTTCGTCAGCCGGCATCATTTCATGACAATGCGAATCGAACACGCGGATGATCTGTCCATCGATCTCGACTGCGTAAGGGATCCAGATGCCGCCGTTCAACGCGTTGTTGATGCGCTCAGCAACCGCGGTCTTTCCAGTTCCCGGCAAACCAGTCAGGAAGAGGGAGCGACGCGAGTTGATAACGCAACCCAGCGTTTGAAGGAGGGATTCAGGCAAAACGAGATCGTTGAATGCCTCGCGCACCGTGTCGATCGACGCCGTGTTTGACGGGATCGACTGGAGCTTCATCATGTGGGTGTAGTCGCGCAGTGAAACGGGCGCTGGTCCAACGTAACCGCAAATAGACAACAGGCGCGACAGGCGATCCCAGCCGTGGTCGAGCATCGCATACCGCGTCGAGCCGATAGCCGACTGCATCTTCACCTCGATGTACTTCTCGCGATAAAGCTTCTGCAGCAGATCTTCGGTGAGCGTGCGCGGAAGATTGATGCGTTCCGAGACTGCGGTCGTCGTCGGTTCGGGCAACATGGCGACGTGCTTCAACGCCAGGTCGCAAAGGAAAGCCTCGGAAATACCGGTGTCGGCGCTCTCATCCGGCAGGGGCGGGCCCATGCTTTCGATTTCCGCGCGCGTCAGAATTGCGGTGTGCGACATGTGAGTTTCTCTTTTCTTGAATAGGTCCCGAAGGACCTATTCGACTTATAAGACCTATCGATTCGCGGCGACTGTGTCGAGCGCAGCGCGCGCACTTTCTGATTCGGACACTCGGCCCACGCGGTTGTAAAGATCCGCCAGGCGTCGCAGCGCGATCGTGTTGCTCGGATCGAGCTGGCGTGCTGCTTCGTAGTAACGAATCGCATCGTCTTCACGCGCAAATCGCTCGAGCATCTTGGCCATGTTGAGATTACCGGTTAATGGACCAGTGGCACGCGTGAATGCTTTGTGTGCTTCGTCGATCTTGCCGAGCCGGCAATAAGCGAGTCCGAGGTTGTTCAAAATGCGCTCGTCGTGTGGAGCCAGCTTCGCAGCACGCTTCAAACGATCGACGGCGGCGCGATAGTTACCACTCTGATACAACGAGAAACCGAGATTGTTGAGCGTGTCGGCATCCTCTTCGAGCTTGACGGCGCGTTCAAACGATTCCTTCGCGCGATCGCCGAAGCCCTTCTTGTCATAGGCGACGCCTAAGAGGTTGTGTGCTTCGGTCAGTTTCGCATCGAGCGAAACAGCGATAGTGAGTTCGGTGATGGCTTCGTTGTAACGACCCTCGACCAGGTATTCCCTGCCCGCTGCGAGATGCTCTTTCGCCGAGCCTGAGCCAACGTCCTTCTTGGTTGACGTGGTGCGCGCGTCGTCGATCTTTGTCACGCCGACTGTTTCAAACCTTTCGGCGTCTTTCTCGGTCATGCGATAGACCTTGTTCTTGTCATCGCCGCCACGGCCGAAGAGCCGGCCGAAAGCTTTGAACGGCGCTGCTAAAACCTTGACGACTTTGTTTCCGCCCTTCTTGCGCGGCTGATCGCTTTCACCAGCTTCGGATCCCGAATCCTCGAGCACGATCGCATCGGCATCACCCTCGCGCTCGTCAGTGGAAGCACTCCACATGGCAGTCGCGGCGATCGTCAATACAAAAGCGATAAAAACAGCAATGATTCTACGTTTGTTCATTGGTCCATCTCCCTCTACATCGTGCCGAAAATATCAATGAGGTTCAGGAACGCCGGGCCAAGAATGGCGATAAAAAGTGTGGGGAACAGGAAACATGCGAGCGGGAACAACAGCTTGACAGCAGCTTTCTGCGCTTCCTGTTCAGCGCGCTGTCGTCGCTTGGTGCGCAGTGAATCCGAGAAGACGCGCAATCCTTTTGCGATCGACGTACCAAATTTGTCTGTTTGAATCAGCATCGCGACGAGACTGCGAAGATCGTCAACGCCTGTTCGCTCAGCGAGATTGCGCAGTGCTTCGTCACGGTCGCGGCCAACGCGGATTTCAAGATTGGCGAGTTCAAACTCGATCGCGCAGGCGGGGTGAACATCTCTCAACTCACTCGCGACTTTCATCATCGCTGC
>DASUPZ010000395.1:0-9058 GCA_036280855.1 Pyrinomonadaceae bacterium
AATCGCGGCGAAGCTGGAAGAGTTGAGTTCTGAACGCAATCGAACAGACACGGTTGAGCTGACTTTTTAAAAGATGTGCGCGCAGAAGCGGATAGCCTTGTATGGCGGGACATTCGATCCGGTTCATGTAGGCCACCTCGAGATTGCGCGCCGGGTTTCCGAGTTATTTGAAATCGACAAGCTGCTGTTTATTCCGGCGCAGATGGCCCCGCACAAGATCGGGCGGCCTGTAACGCACCCGATACATCGTTATGCGATGCTCGTGCTGGCGACGCAGGACGATCCGCGTCTCGCGGTTTCGACTTTCGAACTCGACGCCCCGGATCGACGATACACGGTTGATACGATCGAGCACTTTCAGCGAGAGCTGGGCGGCTCGGTTGAGCTCTTTTTCATCATGGGTGCGGATTCGTGGGCTGAGATCACTACGTGGCGTGAGTGGGAACGTTTGTTGTCGATGACAAACCACATCGTCGTTACGCGACCCGGATATGAACCATCGACGAACCATGTCGGGGAACATCGCGAACGCATCGTAGATCTGCGTAACTCTGCGGCAAAAGCAGGACACGGATTTACGCGGATTTATTTCACGGATGTGGTGATGAACGATGTTTCCGCAACGCGGATTCGAGGTCTTGCGAGTGAAGGAAGAAACGAAGCGTTAGTAGATTTAGTACCTGGACCAGTGCTTGACTACATAAAGAAGTACGGGATTTATCGAGAATTGAATGAAGCAAAACTCAATTAAGGAACAATCACTGAATCCGCAACCCAACGTGCGCGCGACGCCGCAGCCTGCGGCTGCCGAGCAGCTTGACGAGCGCGTGTTTGCGGCGCTGCACGCCGCGGGTGAAAAGAAGGCGTTGGAACCGGTCGTGTTAGACCTGCGCGAGATCGCCAGCTTCACCGATTTCTTCGTGATCGTGAGTGGCGCGAACGAGCGCCAGGTGCAGGCGATCTCTGACGAGGTTTACGAGAGCCTCAAGAAGTCAGGCCACGCGGCGGCGCGTGTCGAAGGCTACAAAACGGCCGAGTGGATCCTGCTGGACTACGGCGATTTCGTAGTGCACGTGTTTGAACAGAAGGCGCGGAAGTTTTACGACCTCGAACGTCTCTGGCGCGAATCGAAGCGCGTCGAGTTGCCGGCGGAACTCACCGGCGACAGTGGCAGTTCTTTGAGAAGAGAATCGTGATCGAACTCTTTGCGCGCTCTCCCGGAATGCGCGAGGCAGTGGACCTCGCGGAGCGCGTGAGTTCAACCGATGCGAACGTTTTGATTGCCGGGGAGTCCGGCGCAGGAAAGGATCTACTAGCATCCTTTATTCACTCGCGATCGCGCCGCGCAGCTCATCCACTCGTCAAGATCGACTGCGCAACGCTTCCCGGTGAATTGCTCGAAGCCGAGCTCTTTGGTTACGAGCGTGGCGCGTTTACGGGCGCCGTCGAAGCCCGTAATGGACGTTTTGAAGCTGCCCAAAAAGGAACAGTGGTTCTCGACGAGATCGCGCATCTCTCAACTGATGCGCAGGCGAAGTTGTTGCGCGTGATTGAGACTCGCGAATTTGAACGCCTCGGTGGGCGTAAGACGATCAAGCTCGACGCGCGTTTGATCGCTTTGACGAATGTAGATCTCGAAACCGCAGTCGGAGCCGGTCGCTTTCGAGAAGATCTTTTTTATCGTTTGCACGTGATCAGTATTCGAGTGCCGCCGTTGCGCGAGCGCAGGGAAGATCTTTCAAAACTGACTGAGCATTTTTTGAAGCACTACTCGGCGAAGCATGGCCGCAACGTGCAGCGAGTGTCGCCCGAAGCGCGCGCGATACTTCAGGCTTACGACTATCCGGGCAATGTTCGTGAGCTCGCGAACGTGATCGAGCGAGCGGTAATCGTCGCAAACGGCAAGCGGCTTGAAGAAAACGATTTGCCGGGTGGATTGAGTGCAGCCGTGAGTGTGCAGCGGCGAAGGGAACAGCCGCAGAGCCTCGCGCAACTCGAAGCTGCATACATATCCGAAATTCTGGGTTTGACGCGCGGAAACAAAACTCAGTGCGCGCGCATACTCGGTATCAGTCGTAAGAACCTTTACGAGAAGCTGGCGCGCTACGGGATCTGATGCGGTTCAGGATCATCTGGACAGGGAAAACGCGAGACGCCAGGTTGCGCGCGCTCATTGAAGATTACACGGAACGGCTCTCTCACTTCGTTCGTTGCGAGATAACTGAGCTGCGGGAGCTGGGGCGCACTGACAAGGCGGGCATCGATAAGGAGACGAAACGCATCTCAGACGCTCTCCGTCCCGGCTCGCTGACGGTGCTGCTGGATCCGGAGGGTTCGGAGTGGACTTCACAGCAACTCGCTGCTCAAGTCCGGAGCTGGGAGGGGAACGGGATCAAGGAAGTCGCCTTTGTGGTTGGTGGACCGAGCGGCCTTGCAGACGATTTCAAGTCCCGCGCGAATCAGCGTTGGTCGTTATCGCGATTGACACTGACGCATGAGATGGCGCGAGTGTTATTGCTCGAGCAATTGTATCGAGCGTACACGATCGTACATGGCTTGCCGTATCAGAAGTGATTTACGAGCAGTCGCATTTATAACAAGTAGGGTGGAGGGTTACGACGAATGGATAAAAGGCGCACGAAGGTTTTTAGAGACAAGTTATTGGACCGCCGCGAAGGCTTGGTTGGTCAGGTGCAGGCTGCCGAACTTTACAGTCGCGAGCGCGATGCGGAAGCCACACAGGATCCGGCAGACATGGCGGCGAATGCTTATACCAAAGAATTGCTGGTGTCGATGTCTGACAATGACCGCCAGATGCTCAATTTGATCGACGAAGCACTGGAGCGGATCGAAACGTCCGGATATGGAAAGTGTGTTCACTGTGGTGAAGCACTGCCGGACAAGCGACTCGATGCAGTGCCCTGGGCTCGACACTGTGTTCGTTGTCAGGATCTTCAGGAGCGCGGACTGTTGGGTGACGACGAAGATTAATTTGATTCCTGCGCGCGAAATTCCGGCGGCCTCCTCGTGACTGGGGAGGCCGCTTTGTTTAGCGATGATTGCGGAACTTATTTATGACGCTGTTCTCACGTTGGCTTATCCGCAGGCGTGTGCGATCTGTGGGCGCAGTGTTGAGCAGCGGAAGTTTGGTGTTGCGTGCGAGAGCTGTTGGAACGCGGATGACGCGGATGAACTGCACGATCGGGTGCGTGGTGAATCGGACGGGTCTACTGTCGTGCGTGCGGTGGGCTTGTATGAAGGGGCGTTGCGTGAATCGGTGCTGTTGCTCAAACGGCAGCCGCATATCGCATCGCACTTAGCTGAGCTTCTCGTTGCCGATGCGAGAGGTGAGCCGTTGAACACGAGCACGATCATCGTTCCAGTGCCGTTGCATGCGGAGCGGATGCGATCCAGGGGGTTCAATCAGGCTTCGGTCGTCGCCCAGGCGCTGTCCAAATCGCTCCGGTTGCCGGTGGACGAAACCAGTCTGCGGCGGATCGCCTCATCGGAAAAATACCGGGCGGGACTGGACGCGAGGGGCCGGATGGAGACCGTTTCAGGCGCCTTCGAGGTGCGTAATCCTCGGGCTGTTGCGGACGAAATCGTACTGCTGGTTGACGACGTATTTACTACCGGCGCAACAGTTTCCGCGTGTGCGCAAGCGTTGACACAGGCTGGAGCAAGGGAGGTGTTTGTGCTGACCATCGCCCGGGCCCGGAATCAGGATTTCTCCAAAGTTATTTTGACACCCTCTTCCGCGCTCGCGTAATATCAGCCCTAATATGAATGGCAGGGTTTTAGTTCTTAATACTTCTTTCGAGCCCATCAACGTGTGCACCGAGCGGCGCGCAGTGGTGATGATCTTTAAAGGAGTAGCGCGAGTGGAGGAACACAACGGTCACATGCTTCACTCGCAGAAGCTCTCGATCCATGCACCTTCGGTTATTCGCCTCACCGAATACATTCATATTCCTTTCGAAAGGCGTTCGCTTTCGCGCAAAAACATTCTGCTGCGCGACCACTCGACTTGCCAGTATTGCGGCACCCAGTATCCGCCGTCCGAGCTAACCCTCGATCATGTGCTTCCCCGCTCGCGTGGAGGGGAGTCGGCGTGGGATAATCTGGTTGCCTGCTGTAAGCGTTGCAATCACAAGAAGGGCAACCGGACTCCTGAGGAATCCGGGATGCATCTTCTTCGCCGTCCCCGCGGCTTCTCACTGCACGTAAACCGGCAAATCATGCGGTACCTGGGTCGAGCGGACGAGACCTGGAGAAAGTACCTGTTCTACGAATCGGATACTCGAGAATAGCCGGCGCACAACCGGCTCGCCCCTGAGAAAGAGGAACTTATGATTCAAACAATGTTGGCAATTGCAGGGCTCGGAACGCCTGAGCTTGTGATTATCGTGCTCGTGGTTTTCCTGCTCTTTGGCGCGACCAGGCTGCCGCAGTTAGCGAAAGCCCTGGGCCAAAGTAAAAAGGCATTCCGCGAAGGAATCGACGAGGGCGAAAGGGAAGCAGCCGCCCCGAAGACAATTGAGAAGTAAGCCCGCGGTATTGGGTCTTTGGTATTCGGTCTCGTTCTCCGCCAAAGACCCGAGGACCGGGGTGATTTAGTGGCTATGAGCTTTATGCCCGACGACAAGAGTCGCTTTTACCGAAAACGCGAACTCCGCCTCATGCCTCTCTTCGTTAATTAACCGCGAGATCTCGCTGAACAATGCTGCCCTCCGGTCTTCAGGGACGAGGGCCAGCCAGTCGTGCATCAAAAACTCCGACACGAGGGGTGCGCTCAAAAACTGCTCGCCTGACTCGAAGTCAAATTCCTCGATGCGCGTAAACGACTCGACGTCTGTCAGCCCTTCATCCTCGGCAAACTGCTCGATGTCTGAAACGGTCGGCAGTTCGGTAATCAACTGCTCGACGTCCGATTCGTGATCGAGAAGTCCGTTGTTGTGCAGCGCTTCCCAGTAGATTGAAAAGAATTCTCCGAAGCTGGAAAAGGTGGGGAGTGTGAGTGCGATAGTCGCGCTCGGAGCACCTACGCGCACCATTTCCGAAAACATCTTGCGGACGCGTTGCCGTGAAACGAGTGATGCATTTCCGATGACCAGATCAAACTGGTCGTCGGGTAAGTTGAGACTGTCGGGCCGCGTTGTGTCGAAACCGATCTGTTCGTCGGTGGCAATCGCTTTTGCCCGGGCCAGTTCGAGGCACTCGGCGTTTTCATCGACACAAAGAAGCCGGACCTTGTCTCCGGCTCGCTCGTGTAACGCCAGCGCGTGTCCGCCGGTTCCTGCCTCTACGTAAAGCGCCTTACCCTCTTTGGGAAGTTTTACGTGTTCGTCGATCAGTTCGGCAAAACGTTCACCCCAGTCGGGAGCGATAAAAAGGTCCTGCAGAAACGCCAGCTCCTTATCTGTTTTTCTGTTAGTCGTCACCCGAAATTTCCTCACCCTTATTCTGTTCTTGTTCCTCTAAAAAATATTTTCTTCCGCGCAGTTGTTCCGGCAAACATTCCATCTCTTCTTTTGCGTTGGGGTCGCTGTGAACGTAGCGGTAGTCTTTGCCGTAACCAACTTGTTTCATGAGGGGCGTGACGGCGTTTCTGAGATGAAGCGGCACGGGCACGCGCGCGGTTTCTTCAGCATCAATCACTGCGCGATGATATGCATTTTTGACTGCGTTCGACTTTGGCGCCCGCGCCAGGTAGATCGTTGCCTGTGAAAGTGGAAAGAGCGCTTCGGGAAGTCCGATGAGTTGCACGATATCTGCGGCGGCTGCGGCCTGGACCATCGCTTGTGGATCTGCGAGTCCGATGTCTTCTGAAGCGAGGATGCACAAGCGTCGTGCGATGAAAATCGGATCCGCGCCGCCTTCGATCATTCTCGCGAGCCAGTACAACGACGCATCAACATCAGAATTTCGCAACGACTTTATGAGGGCGGAGATCAGGTTGTAATGTTCTTCTCCACCTTTGTCGTACGCGTAGTGAGCGCGGCCGAGAGCCTCGATGACTGTTTGTTCGGTAACTGTTCTGACGCCGTTAGCTTCGGGAGAAGTTGACTCGACGGCTGCGTCGAGGGCTGTGAGGGCAACGCGTGCGTCGCCACTTGCGGAGTGTGCGATCCGGTCTAAAAGTGTTTCTGATATCTCAGGGTTGAAACTCGCGAGTCCACGTTCTTCGTCTGCGAGTGCGTTCCGGAGAATAGTTTTTATGTCGTCTTCTGAAAGTTGATTCAGCACCAGAACTCGGCAGCGCGACAGTAGAGCGCCTGTAACTTCGAACGATGGGTTTTCGGTTGTCGCGCCGATGAGTGTGACGGTGCCGTTTTCGACGGCGTGCAGGAGTGCGTCCTGTTGCCCTTTGTTGAAGCGATGAATTTCGTCGATGAAGAGTACCGTGCGTTTGCCGAAGCGTTTTTCCGCCTTTGCTTGTTGAATCGCCTCGCGCAGGTCTTTCACGCCTGAGAACACGGCTGAGAGGGCGATGAAGCGCAAGCCGCTGCTGTCTGCGAGTAAACGGGCGAGCGTAGTTTTACCGGTGCCGGGTGCGCCCCAGAGAATCAGCGAGGGCAACGCGCCGCCGCCTGCGAGCAGCCGGCGAAGAATGCGTCCTTCGCCAACGAGGTGTGCCTGGCCGACAAACTCCGAGAGCGAGCGCGGCCGCATTCGTTCGGCGAGCGGAGTGCCGTCGAGGGGCTGGGCGCGTTCGGGAGCGTCGTCACCAAACAGGCTTCTGGAATTCCATCGATCCATGGCGCAAAAGGATGTATGATTATCGCCGAAAAGAATTAAACACGCGACCAGCGGGATCACCTGAACGCGACGCTCGGAACCGGAAAATAGTTATTTTTCGGGCGAAACATTCAAAATCTTCGTGGGAACGCCGCTCGAGGAATCTGCGTATAGTTGGCTGCGGACGATAGAACCCAGGAAATTAGGGACCGCAAAGCGAATGGAGAGCAGAAGATGAAAGACGCAAAAGACGTTCTTAGGATTGTAGCGATGGTTCTTCTCGGGGTGTTTGTATTCGTAGTCGCAGTGCCGTTTGTGCTGACACTCGTTTTCAACCTCGTAGGCATCACCGTTGGCATCATTGGATTTTTTATTTCCCTGGCCGTGTTGTTGATCAAGGTGGCAGTTGTTCTTGCAATCGGTTATCTGATCCTCGTTGGTATCCGAGCCCTGCTTCGTTAATCGATCGCGGGCAACCGAGTTTGTAGCTCCTTCTCGGTTGCCCGCCCGGCCCGCCTCTTACTCTCACTTGCGCACTTTTTAATTGACCGCTCGAATCACTTATGTGATCATGTCTTCGATTTTTCACCTCACCTGAAGGAAGAAGAAAGATGACACTGGAACAAAGAGTTCGACGCGCGGAAAGAATGCTGGTAATCATGGCTACCTCCGGCCGGAGGACCAGGAGCGAGTGGCGCTACAAAATTAATAGCCTTATTCATGCTCAGATGATGAACGAGGCCGAGGGCCGTGAGCAGAAACAAAGAATTGATATGTTGATACAGACCCAGCTGGAGACGTCGGAACAGATACGGAGTATGCAAAAGGAGACGTCGGAACAGATGCGGAGTTTGCAAAAGGAGACGTGGGAGCAGATACGGAGTTTGGCTGCTGGTCAGGCAAAGACGGATGAGGCGTTGCGCGCATTCATCAATAGTCTCCGCAAAGGACACAACGGAAGATCTTAGCCGCGGATTACACGGATTGAATCCGGATTTTATCCGCGTTATCTGTGGCCTCAAACATTGAATCGGAAGTGGACGACGTCGCCTTCATGCATGATGTAGTCTTTTCCTTCAAGCCGTAGCAGCCCTTTCTCACGGGCGGCTGCGTAGGAACCTGCTTTGATCAGTTCGTCATAACTGATGATCTCGGCGCGGATGAAGCCACGCTCGATGTCGGAGTGGATCGTACCCGCGGCGGTTTGGGCGCGTGTTCCCTGAGGGATCGTCCAGGCGCGAACTTCTTTCTCACCTGCAGTCAAAAACGACATCAGTCCCAGCAAGTGATAGGCACCCTTGATGAGTTGGTCCACGCCGCTTGTCGAAACATTCAGACTCTTCAAGTAGTCGAGACGTTCTTCAGGTGGTAACGCGACGAGATCTGCCTCGAGTTGTGCACAGATGACCACGCATTCAGCCGCTTCCTTCGCCGCGATCTCTCGCACGGCGTTTACCATCGTGTTACCGTCGAGATTACCGAGCGCCGCTTCTTCGACGTTTGCGGCGTAGATCGTCGGCTTCATTGTCAGCAGAAAAAAGTTGCGGGCGACGGCGCGCTCGTCATCGGTAAGAGCGACAGTTCTCGCGGAACGTCCCTGCTCGAGCGCGGGCTGGATCTTGTCGAGCACTTCCAGTTCCTGGCGCGAGGTCTTGTCTCCACTTTTAAGGTTCTTCTGTGCTTTCTCACGCCGTCGTTCCGCGGTTGCGAGATCTGAGAGTGCGAGCTCGATCTGAATGGTTTCTATGTCTCGAACCGGATCGACACCACCTTCGACGTGAATAACGCTGTCGTCGTGAAAACAGCGAACAACCTGGACGACCGTGTCAGTCTCACGAATGTTTGCGAGAAACTGATTTCCCAAACCCTCGCCTTTCGAAGCGCCGCGAACAAGGCCCGCGATGTCGAGAAACTCCACAGTCGCCGGAACGATCTTTTCCGTCTTAACAAGACGCGCGAGTGGTTCCAGTCGCTCATCCGGCACAGAGACGACGCCAACGTTCGGCTCGATAGTCGCAAACGGATAGTTTGCGGCGAGTGCAGCGGATTGTGCAGTGAGTGCGTTGAATAAAGTTGATTTGCCTACGTTGGGAAGACCGACTATACCTGCTCTTAACATCGTTGTAGAAAACTAACTGATCGCATCGCCGGATGCAAAAGCGGATTCGTGAAGATCCGCGCCCAAATGTATAATCCGAGCCTGATACATGTTTGCGTCACTACTACTGGCGTTACTAGTCACACTAAGCGGCACGATTGCTACTTACCTCTACGATGAAAACGCATCGTTTGGCGCCCGACTCTGCGCGGGAGCGACCTT
>DASUPZ010000396.1:0-4585 GCA_036280855.1 Pyrinomonadaceae bacterium
CTGGCAGCGAGAAGATGGGCTCGCTCGCAGGGCCTGCCGCGCTTTGTCTTCGTCAAGGTGCCGGTTGAAGTTAAGCCGTTCTACGTGGATTTTGCGAGTCCTATCTATGTCGACATTCTTTCGAAGATCCTGCGGCGGATGAATGAGCAGGGGGAACCCGGCGCTCTGCTCAGCGTGACGGAGATGTTGCCGCAACCAAACGAAACGTGGCTTTGCGATGCTCAGGGAAATCGTTATACGAGCGAATTCCGCTGCGTCGCCGTTGAAGCCTGAAACTCAACTTTAGCCGGCTAAGGGAGAAGCGAGCGCGGCTAAACACATTCAAAACTCACAAGTCAGGAGAACAAGTAATGAAGTCAAGTGTCGAAGAGTTCGACGTTGTCGTTATTGGTGGTGGGCCAGGTGGATCCACTGCGTCCACCATACTCGCGATGCAAAATCACCGGGTACTGCTTCTGGAGCGCGACAAGTTTCCTCGTTACCAGATCGGCGAGTCGTTGTTACCGGCAACGGTTCATGGGGTTTGCAAGATCCTTGGTCTATCGGAAGAGTTGAAGCAGGCGGGGTTCATGCGAAAGCTGGGCGGGACATTCAAGTGGGGCACCAATCCCGAGCCCTGGACGTTTGCGTTCAGCACTGCCTCTGAGATTACTGCACCGCAGTCGTATGCCTATCAGGTTGAAAGATCGAAGTTCGATCACATACTCCTGAAGAACGCGGCTTACAACGGCGTTGATGTGCGCGAGCAGCATGCAGTCAAGGACATCATCTTCGAAGACGGCCGCGCGACCGGAGTTGAGTTTGTGGATGAAAGCGGCAACCCTCACAGGGCCAACGCGAAGTATGTTATCGACGCTTCCGGAAATACGAGTCAGATTCACAGAAAAGTCGGCGAACGAATCTATTCGAATTTCTTTCAGAACCTGGCTCTGTTTGGATATTACGAGAACGGCTACAGGTTTCCTCCACCTCGCGACGGCAACATTTTCTGCGCTGCGTTTAAGGATGGCTGGTTTTGGTATATCCCGCTTTCCGAAACGCTCACCAGCGTCGGCGCCGTTGTCTCGAAGGAAAACGCAAGCCTGCTTAAGGCTGGTCACGAGGAAGCGATGGCCTACTTCATCTCCTCATGTCCCGAGATATCTGAAATGCTGTCGAAGGCAAAGCGTGTCACCGAAGGACAGTATGGCCAGTTGCGCGTGCGTAAAGACTGGTCTTATTCCAATGAGAGATTTTGGATACCTGGTCTGGTGCTCGTAGGCGACGCCGCTTGCTTTATCGATCCGGTTTTTTCGTCAGGCGTACACCTTGCGACGTACTCCGGTCTCCTCGCCGCGCGGTCGATCAATTCCATTCTTAGCGATGGCATGGACGAGGCTCGCTGCTTTGAAGAATTCGAAAAAAGATATCGACGCGAATTCAGAAATTTCTATGAGTTTCTGACGTCGTTCTACGATATGCACCAAACTGAAGACTCCTATTTCTGGAATGCACGGAAGATCCTCAACCGGCAGCAGTCAACTGAGCAGGCATTCGTTAGTTTGGTTGCGGGTGTTTCTAACTTGCGAGACGAGGAGTTGATGGTGGAAAGCGATCGCATCGAAAAAATCAAAGAGGAGTTGGAGCAACTGCAAAACGGTACGCACAGCGCCGCTCCTTATTACTCGGCTGAGAAAGAAGCTTTCCTCGATACGCTGGTGGAGGAAGCTACACAGATGCAGCGACAAGCGCGCGTAGGAGCGTTGGGTGAGGACGAGCAGCCGCTGTTTGTTGGTGGGTTGATCCCGTCGGCAGATGGTTTCAGGTGGCGTGAAACAGTTCCGCAGGCCGCGTAGCCTCGATACGGCTACGCCGCCGGATGTGAGGCGAGGCTACGCCTCGCCGCTAAGGCGATTAGGGCGAAGCCCGAACCGAGGGCGCAGCCCAGTTCGAAATATCAATAGAGCGGCGAGGCAAAGCCTCGCCTCACATCCGGTGGCGAAGCCGAGCGACGAGTTCTGAAGTCACTTTACGTGCAAGAGGCGGATCAACCCATTCCTACAACTGACAGGTGCTTCATGCAACAACAGCAACTGACAGGTGTTTCACCAACAGCAACCGACAGGTGCTTCATGCAACAACTTCAAGCAACGCTGATCGATCGTCCCGACCTGGTCCGAATGGTTCGCACTTCCACGTCATTGTTCCACGAACTGTTCGAGCAGCAGGTCGAGAGTAATCCCTATGCGACCGCGGTTGTCAGTGGCGATCGCGAACTCAACTACGCCCAGTTAAATCAGAGAGCCAACCAGTTGGCACATCACTTGAAACGACTCGGAATAGGTCCCGAGTATCGAGTGGGTGTATGCGTGGAACGAACGTCGGAAGCCTTAGTGACGCTGCTCGCAATATTCAAAGCAGGTGGAGCATACGTTCCGCTCGCCCCGGACTATCCCACGGAACGACTCCAGTACATGCTCAAAGATTCTCAGGTAGCAGTTCTCGTGACCACCAGAGACGGCATGGCAAAGCTGAACGGCGCCGTCACCACGATCTGCCTTGACGACGACTGGAACGAAATCGCCCACGAACCTACAGACAACCCTGAACCAACTGTTCACGACGAGAACCTTGCGTATGTAATTTACACTTCAGGATCGACCGGCAACCCCAAAGGCGTCATGATCGAGCACCGCGCCTTCGCAAACGTGCTGGCAGCAAGCCGCGAAAGATTCAGGTTTACACAGACCGACGTGATGCCGTGTCTTGCATCTTTCTCCTTCGATATCTCCCTCTTTGAGTTGTGCAATCTTTTGTGTGTCGGTGGAACGGTAGTGATCTGGGACCAGAAGGACGTCCTGGATGTGGAACGCCTGATCGAAAGCTTCGAGAGTCTTACTCTATTGCACTGCGTTCCCACACTCATGCGACAGGTTGTCGACTGGATGAAAGAGCACAACTCCAGCCCTGGAAAATTGCGCCAGCTCTTCGTAGGCGGCGAGGCGGTCGGAATACAACTGCTCGACCAGATGAGAGAGGTCTTCCCGAATGCCGAACTCCACGTCTTGTATGGTCCAACTGAAGCAGCAATCATCTGCGCCGAGCGCGACGTGCACACACATCTCACCGCCGCACCGATCGGGACGGCACTCAAGAATGTGCAACTCTACGTGCTGAACGATGAGATGAAACCGTCGCTCACTGAGGTGGGGGAGTTGTATCTCGGCGGCGCGGGATTGGCTCGCGGTTATTTGAACCGGCCGGAACTGACGGCAGAACGCTTTGTTCCGGATAGTTTCAGTGAAGAGACGGGCCGGCGGTTATATCGAACCGGCGACCTGGCAAGATGGGACGCTGATGGAAATTTGGAGTTTGCGGGCCGCGTCGATCAGCAGGTAAAAATCCGCGGACACCGAATTGAACTCCGCGAGATCGAAACCGTGCTCGAGTCATGTCCCGGAATAACCGAAGCAGCAGTAACTGTTCGCGAGGACCAGCCCGGCCAGCAACGTCTCGTTGCGTATGTGGTTGCTGATTCAGTCAGTAAGCAAACGCCGGCAATATCTTCAGAGACGACCTGGTTCTCACCGGCGATTGAGGATTATGACGATGAGCTGACCCCAGTTACATCTGCCCACGAGAACGGTGTCCATCCCTATCAAACCATTCTCGAAAAAGTGCGCGCTAAAACTGTCCTGATCGTCTGCCCGGATCAGGAGAAGCGTCTTGTCACGGCGTGTCTTGATGCCGGCGCGAAACGTGTCTATGTCGCGGAATCAAACTCAGAGGGCTTTGCTCGGACCGAGCAGATAGATCCCGGGCGCGTGGTTCCATTCATGGTGACTGGGGAAGTGCCGAGTATCGAAGATCCGATTGAGATTTGCATAACGGATTTTCTCGGAAATATCGGCGGCGCAAAGGGCTTGGAAATATGTCTTCAAAAACTGCGGCCTGTGATTCGACCCTGTGCGATCTTTTATCCACAGCGTTGCGTCACTCAGATATCGGCCGTGGAATTACCGGAGAGTCTGATAGAACGAGGCGAGTCGGACGGCCTTCGTTATGAACACGTGCCACAAATTTTCTCAGCGGCTGGTTACCCGTTTGATCTGAGAGTGCGTGTGCATCAACTTCCAGGCGAGAGTTTGATTTCCGGACCATCCGTGTTTGAGCAGATCGACTGTCATGATCCTCATCACGACGAAGTGACCGAGCATGGCTTTGAGTTGACGATCAATCGCGGCGCCCTGCTTTGCGGTTTTGTCCTGAGCCTCGAGCTCTTTGGAGATCATCAACGGATCTACACGACGGATGCTCCGGTGTTTGTTCCAGCCTTCGTGCCGGGTTTGCAAGTTGAGGCAGGTGATCGAATCGTAGGCAAATGCGTCAGGCGTGCGAGTAAACAGCGTCCACTGCGCATGGACTATTCGATCGAAGGTCGCATCGTGTTTCGCGACGAAAGTGTAAAGTCATTCTTCTATCGACTGCCGTTCGTCCAGCGAGTTTTCCAGGGATCAGCTTTTTACAGGAACTTGTTTTCGAATACGACGATCGAGGAATTGATGTCTGCTCCGCAGCGGGGCGACCGTCGAGAAATAGTTCAGGA
>DASUPZ010000397.1:0-8696 GCA_036280855.1 Pyrinomonadaceae bacterium
ATTGCCGCTCTCGCCGTCCCAAACAGCTTCGAGACAGACCTGCGATCTTTCCTCTCTTCTGCGCTCGCTCATACTTGCTCGTTGGGTTGTGAAGATCTGAGGTGGGGCGTCTGCCACGAGAGCACCTCAGAAGCACTGGCGGTATTCTACCATTGATGATGTCCCGTGTATCGGGCGATTCTTGCTATCATGCCCCAAATGTCCACTACTTCCCGTCAGCCAGCAACCAACGTCGCATCAGTTACCGAAATCAGGAGTCACTTCCCCGCTCTCGAACGCGTACATAACGGCTATCCCGTGGCCTACTTCGATGGCCCCGGCGGCACGCAGGTCCCGCGGTACGTGGTTGAAAAGATGAGCGGCTATCTTTATCACCACAACGCAAACACGCACTGGAACTACCCAACGAGCGCAGAGACTGACGCCGCTCTCGAGCATGCACGCGAAGTTTGCGCAGAATTTCTGAATGCCTCGCCTTCCGAGATCGCTTTCGGGGCGAACATGACGACGCTCACGCTCCATCTCTCGCGATCGCTCGGATTGAACTACTCGACCGGCGACGAGATCGTGGTTACAGAACTCGACCATCACGCGAACATCGATCCCTGGCGGCGTCTGGCAGTCGAGCGAGGCGTAACGATCCGCACGGTCAGGATGGACACGGAAAGCGGTCAGCTCAACTGGGACGATCTCGAACGTGTTGTTGGTCCAAAAACAAAGATCCTTGCGATCGGGGCTGCGTCAAACGCGCTCGGAACAATCAACGATCTCAGACGAGCTGTCCAGTTGGCCCACAACGCAGGCGCGCTCGTGTTTGTCGATGCCGTGCACTACGCGCCACATGCCTTGATCGACGTGCAACAACTCGATTGCGACTTTCTCGCGATGTCGGCTTACAAGTTTTATGGACCACACGCGGGCGCGCTTTATGCAAAACAAGCGCTGTACGAACAAATTAATTTTCCGAGGCTTGTGCCGGCTCCTGATTACGCACCCGAAAACGCGGAATCGGGCACACAGAACCACGAAGGAATAGTGGGCACGGCTGCGGCGGTTGAGTTTCTGGCTTCGCTGGGCGGTGAGTCAAACCTGCGGGAGAGTTTAGGCGCTGCGTTTCGAGAGATTCACTTGCGAAACATGCAACTGTTCGATCGTCTCTGGCAGGCATTGAGGGCGATGCCGAACGTCACGATCTATGGTCCACCACCTGATTTAGCGCGCACGCCAACGCTCGCTTTCACCATCGCCGGTTGCACCTCGAGCGAGGCGGCGCGGCGCCTCTCTGAAAAAGGACTGTTCCTGTCACACGGAGACTTCTACGCAGCAACTGTGGTCGACCGCCTGCGTCTCAGGCCCGAAGGTTTGATCCGCGCAGGATGCGCCTGCTACACGACCACTGAAGAAATCGATCGCCTGATCGATGCGGTTGGCGAAATCTCCTGATCCGCGTCTATTCGCGTTCATCCGTGGCCGCATTAATAAAGTCGGCGAGCAGCCCGTAAGCCGTGCTTTGTAGGTTTGGCCGGTGCGACATGATCGTTAATCCCGGAATCATGTCAAGCTCGAAGTGAATCCCGAGCGACGTACCGCGCACACCACCAAGCGGATCTGCGGCGGCAACCTGTTCCGGTCTGACAGAAGCCGTCACTGAACCATCGCTATTCACCGTTGCTCTGGAGATCAACTTATAAGGTCGTCCTTCAGCGCGAGCCGCTCGCAGCGTCGCCGTATCCAGTGCGCGGATTCCTTCGCGGCGCACGTCTCCAGGCATGAGCGGCGTGCGCAGAATGACTCGCGACATCGCACAGACTTTCATGATCGAGTCCCAGCCCTCGACATCGTGACTTGGATCGGTTTCAGCCACGCCGAGATCCTGCGCGGTCTTCACACCTTCGTCGAAACTCCTTCCCGCTTCCATCGTTTCGAGGATCACGTTGGTGGTTGAATTGAAGGCGCCGGTGAACGCGCGCACCCGTACTGCCGGCAGCGTTTCGCGGAAGAGCGAGAACACGGGTGCGCTGTCGAGCACAGTTGCTTCGAAAAGAAATCGTTTGCCTTTGGCGAGCGCGAGATCGTTGAGTTCGTCATAGGCGTAGACGATGGGCGCTTTGTTGGCGGTAATCGTGTGCGCGCCTGCTTGCAGCGACTTTCTCAGATACTCGATCGCGGGCTGGCCCGTTTCAGGGTTGAGCGAAGTGGTTTCGAAAACCACGTCCGGCTTTGTTGTCGCCAGCCATTCATCGATGCCGGATAATTCCGTCTCGCCGGTCCGCCATCCCGTTCGCCGCGTCGCAACACCGGCGATCTCGGTTTCAATACGGTAGCGTTCACGCATCTCTGCGGCCTTCGTATCCAACAGTCGCGCCAGCGCTCGCCCTACATTCCCAAAGCCGATAAAACCAACTCTGTATCGTCTCATGTCTGCCTTACATGCTAATCTTGAACATCCGTAAATCCTGTCATGAAACAATATCACGATCTCCTGAAATCGATTCTCCAGAACGGCAGCGAGCACCGCGATCGCACGGGTGTCGGCACTATCTCACACTTCGGATTTCAGACCCGCTTCGATCTTCGCGAGGGCTTTCCGATCGTCACGACAAAGCGCGTCCCGTTTCGCTGGGTCGCGGAAGAGTTGTTCTGGTTTTTATCGGGCGATACAAGTGAGACGAACCTTCGCGCCAGGGGCGTGGACATCTGGGCCGAGTGGGCGGATGAAGCACACACTGAAAAGTTTGGACGACGGGCAGGGGATCTTGGACCAGTCTACGGGTATCTGTGGAGATCTTTTGGCGGCGATTACCCTGCGAAAAACGGTTTCGACCAGATTGCGAAACTGTTGGAAACGATCCGCACCAATCCCGATTCTCGACGGCTGATCGTCACGGGTTGGGATCCATGTCAGGCCGACAACGTCGATCTGCCGCCTTGTCACACGCTATTTCAATTCAAGGTCGAAGGCGGTCGTGTGCTTCATTGCCAGCTCTACCAGCGCTCAGCCGACGCCTTTCTCGGCGTGCCCTTCAACATCAGCTCATACGCACTGCTCACGCATCTGATCGCGCACGTCACGGAGCTGGAGGTCGGCGACTTTGTCTACACCCTCGGCGACTACCACATCTACAAAAACCACCTCGACCAGGTGCATCAACTCCTCTCACGCGAACCGCTCCCGCTCCCCGAATTAAAAATCAGCGATCCGGAAAACAACCTCCGCGGCCTCGAAGGCCTCCTGTCCGTCACCTACGAACACCTCAACCTCATCGGCTACAAATCCCACGGCAAGATCGCTGCCCCTGTCGCTGTTTAGAATGTGAGGACGGGAAAATCGTGATTTAAATCCGTGTATGAAATCTGTGTTTATCCGCGGCTAAAATGCCGCTTTGCCACTGTATACGTCAAAGGCATC
Organism: Pyrinomonadaceae bacterium; assembly: GCA_036280855.1. Classification (GTDB taxonomy): domain Bacteria; phylum Acidobacteriota; class Blastocatellia; order Pyrinomonadales; family Pyrinomonadaceae; genus PSRF01. The sequence goes on from DASUPZ010000397.1 coordinate 3,410, forward strand.
GTCGCAGTGCCTGCACAGTCGAGAATGTTGCGGTACATCAGCAATCACCTGCAGAACTGTCATCGACACTACGGTTTGTGATCCTGGCACTGCCGATAAACCGCATAACGTGAACGAGGCTCCAACATCAATCAAGTGATAAACACCGGTGTCGGATCCAACGGCGTAACGAAACGGCTCCTTCATGGATCAAGTCCTCCCAGGGCAAAGCCAACGTCGGGCGACTACAAAACCCGAGAACTTGAAGGGTAAGGGGGTTTCAACGCTGCCTTATACCACAGTAGAAGAACCATGTTTCATCCATGGCTACAAAACAAGATCATCTTTACGCGATCGCAATGTTTGCTGTTTAGATTCGCGTGTCTGCATGGCCGGCAACTTTGTAAAAACGACTTGAGCTGCTCGAGTTCAGAACGAAGCGCGCCGCTGACCAAACGCGGCCGAGGAAAACAGTCACAGACGGAACCGTCCTGTTTGCTGTGCTGTGCTAGAGTCACTGGTGCCGGCGCGGAAGATAGGGCAACGCTGGAGAGCGCCTGAGCGCTGACGTCGGTGTGCGGATACGGATGGACAGAGCAATTCGCTCTGCCGTAGCGCACCATACAACTGCCGGAGGGAATTAGGGCTATGAAACCTTCCACCATGCGTTACCTTATGATCGTTGTTGGGATTTCAATTATCACGATCTCGTACTGGATCGCTGCCGATCCGCCCAATCCGTGGATACTGGCGATAGCTGCCGCTGGAATTTTGGCTAGTGTGGGAATAACTATTGCCAAAAGGCGAGCGAGTGACTTCGACAATTAGCACCACTAAGGACAAAGGGCCTGAGGGCAGGCCCTTTGTCCGTGTGGTCCCTGAATGAGAACTGTTACGTTGGACCAGTGTCTTCAACTACGACAATTTAAGTACTCATTTGCGTTGGTCATGGGACACAGCGACCGTGATCGTTTTGGTCGCACTGTTGCCGAAGCTGTCTATGCACTGCACGGTCAGAGTGTAGACACGGCCGCTCCCAGTTCCCAACCGTCTGGCGCGTAAGTTCAATGTCAGATCGCCGGTGATTACCCAGTCGACACCTTCATTGATCGGTTCGTTGCTCTCCACTGTTGTGATCCTGCACGAGACTGCATCGCAGCCGCCCTCAGTGCTAACACTTACAGTCACGGGAACCATCTTGAGGTTGGGAGGCCAGAGGACGTTTGGGGTTGCACTTGCGGAAGTAATTGTCGGCGGCAGGCATTGCCTAAAGCCCGCGACGCGGATTAGATCGCCTTCCGGCGAGCTGGTTATTTTTACCGCCGATATCGTGCCTCCCAAGGGGAGACCAAATACGGAGAGATCCACGGGCGTAACGAAGAGAGTGGGGGTAAATGGACCTTGAATGGTACTACCGAAGAAATACGTCTTAACCACGCCCGAATTTACCGCGAGTTCCGGCCCGAAGCTGACGAAGGGCGTAAAGTTCGTACCGTCCGTCGAGACTGCGAGATGAAAAGTGTCATTAGTGCTGAATCGTGCGCTAACAATTCCCAGATCATCGCCCAGGCCATTCCGGATGGGAGTGTCGTAGTGGATGATGTAGTTAAGTCCTCCTGAGAGTCCGATGTTAGCAATTCCGGTATCGAAGTTGGCGCCGGTTAAAGCGCCAGGGTTACCGGGATTGGCATTCACTACGTTCAGCCAGCTAGTGTTCCTAAAACTACCGCCATCACTTTCGGTGAGAAAGTTGCCGAACTGCTGATCATTAAACGTGAACTGCCCGAGGGTTTGCGCTTGAATCGAACCAGGCGTTGCTTCAACAAAGAAAGCAAGAGTTGCGACTACGAAGAAGAGTTTCAGCGACGAAGGTCTGGATGCATGTCGGAGCATTGTAGTTATCCTTTCTACCGTAAGGTCTCTGAGGCATGAGGATGAATTTTGAGAGAGTTGCAAAAAGCTGAGGCCGTGAGATTCAGGACGTGAATGAATGACGGCGGACCGATATTCCGCACGATTTACTCTATTGATCTATGATCGCAGTAATGCTGGCGGGAGTGAGACTCTCTACGTCGGGAGTGAGACTCTCGTCAACGTGAGGTGTGGCTCTTACGAATGCAAGGGGTCGTGAGAACAAACACCAGAAGAAACGGCTTTTATACCTATTCACCAGAAGTTTCAATAGGGGAATTCCCTATTGTCCTTAGGCTCGTGATGTCCGGTTAGATATGGGCGGGGTTGGAGTTCGAATAATTCTAAGAGTGGGAGTCGCGAGCAATCAAGAACTTTGTAATAACTATCTAAGGACTTTCCTGCAATCCATCCGCTAGTCTGCCTGCGCTTTAGGTTTGCCCCGAAGCTGTCGAAAGAGCACTAACACGATGACACAAACCTATCGACGCAAACGCAACGGGACTGCGTGGCATTTCTGCTCGAATTGCCGGCACTGGCCCACGGCTGACTACGAGTCGCGCAAAGACAAACCCGAGTCGAGTGAGTTATGCGAGCAGTGCAAAGCAAAAAGGTTCAATGGAAACTGCAAGTCGTAAGTAGCCGCGGATCTTCGCGGATGAACACTGATTGATCCGTGTTCATCTGTGAAAATCCGCGGCTAACGAACTGAATCAGCGTGAGGCAAACGTTCTACTTCGGCAGAATGGTCGTGTCGTTCTTCAACCGGCCAGGGGACGAGTTCTTGAATGTCTGAGGAGAGAGTACGATCTGATCGATTGAGAAGCCGTCTTCTCTCACCTGGATTCTGATTGTGTGCGTGCCTGTCTTGGCAAAGCGGATCAATGGACCAAGCACACCGACTCCCCAGCCATTGTCCTGCCAGCCCCAGCCTGACAAGCCGCAGCCGGAACAGTCTTCGAGGTTTATTTCGGTCGCACTGGTGGAGCCGATTCGGAACACAGCGCTGCCACTGCTATTCACACTGTCGGAAAACTGGACGAAGACTGAGTCGTTGCCCCAGAAGTCGTTCAGCGCCTTGCCGCGAATCCAGAGACGGTAATCGACGCCGGCTGACGCGTTGAAGGTCAGTTCAAAATAGTTGGCCGGGTTTGCGAGCGGCGCTGAAAGCTTCGCCGCTCCAGCATCAGCATTTGATATCCGTCTGCCACCGGCGGCCGTTCCGTCCAGGACGACTGACCACGCGCCAACTCTAACTGGCGCATCCGCGGCCCATAGGACCACGTCGCCGGACGAAGGCGTCGGTGCCGGAGTCGGAGCAGGCGTAGGTGTAGGCGTAGGCGTCGGTGTAGGAGTCGGAGTTGGCGTAGGTGTGGGCGTCGGGGTTGGCGTTGTTCCGCCGCCGCAGGGATCAACATGTCCTACTGGCACCCACCCACTGCCGGTCCAGCGCCACCACTGCGAGTCAGTGCCGAACACATACACGATGCGATTACAGTAAAGGATTACCGAACCTTCCCCGCTTGTGTTCGCGCCGTTGCGCAAGATCGTTATGTTTGAAAGCGTCCACACAGCGCCGGTGCTATCGACAATCCGAGTAGCAGGTGGAACGCGCGTGTTATTCGGCGACTCTGTACCCGGTGCCGGTGTCGGAGCTGGCGTCGGAGTCGGAGTCGGCGTCGGCGTCGGCGTCGGACTCGTCGGCGTGCCCGAGGTTGTGAAACTCCAGATCGGACCAGTGGCCGTCTTGTTGGCCATCGTCTTGCCGACAATGCGCCAGAAATAAGTCGTCCCTGGTTGAAGCGTAACCGGGATCGTAAATTTCTCGACGTGACCATCGTCAACGGAACCGCCATCCAGCATTGGTTGCCCGCTGGTGGCCCCGCTCTGAGCCGTACTGGCGTCAGCAACAAGAAGAGGCGGATTCGATGACGTCCCAAAATAGATGTCGTATTTGTGTGCCCACCGGCCGCCTTCCCAACGCAACGTCATCGTTGTTGGTTGGCCCGTTGCCCCCTGCGCCGGAAACTGGTTGACCGGATCATCCGGACCAAGCGGAACGAACGGAACGTTCTCGGTGGCTGAGTTCCACTTGCGCTCAAACTGATTTACAAACCACTGGAAGAACCACGGTTTGGTTGTGAAGTAGTTGTGCTCTTCCTGCGAGTTTGACGAGGGGCCCGTCCAATTAGACGAGCCGAAAATCGTCATTCCTCTGCCGTAAAGCAACACTGACTTCTGGTGATTCAACCCGAGATGCTTGCGCATCTTGATCTGCACGCCCGCCATGTACATGCGGTCGATATTCCACGAGTCCCATTGCCGCGCCGGATTGCGATATTCGTCAGGCTCGTGAATCAGGCGCACGGGCACGCCGCGCTTCACCGCAGCGATCGTCGTATCGGTGTACCCCTGGTTTGTAATCCGATACATGATGATGTCGATCTTCTGCGACTCCGAATTCATATTGAGCGCAGTGCGACTGAAGAAATCCTGGACGCCGTCGGGGCTGGGTGGAAAATTGAGCTCCGGATTGATTGCCGAGGTCGGGTATTTTCGCTGGAGCGGCCCGGTGATATTGCCGTAGTCTGAATAGTTGATCGTGTCAGTCCAGAGATTGTCGTACTTTGTCTTGAAGCTGCTGATCAGCGAAGGATCGCTGGTGAAATAGATCGCCTCGTCGATGTAGTTCGAATTCGGAGTTGTTGGGACGAAGAAATGCCCTGAATAATTCGCGCCCGTAAACTCGACTGTGTTCTGCCCGACAAAGAGCATCATCTTCCAGTGCAGAATGCCGCCGCCGTGCTTGAATCGCATCGGAATGCCTGCGGCTTTGAACTGGTTCAGGATCGCCTCGTTACCGGCGTAGGTCGGATTCGCGCGCGGATCGACGAGAATGCGCACCGGAACACCGGCCTGATGTCGCGCGATGATCTTGTTGGCGATCGACGTGTCCTGCATGAACCAGAAGGCGACGTCGATGCCCACGGTTTCCTTGTCGATCAGCGACCACAACGGTTCCCGGCAGTCTTCGAAAGCGGTATCACACAGACGCTCCAGTGTTTGTGCCTTGGGCGACGCCGAGAACGTCGCCACCAGCATGAATGTTATCGCTACGTAGAGGAATTTCCTGCGCATATAAACAGAACAGGTCTGAGAACGTTCATTCAACCCGTCGGGCAGGGCGATAAACACCAGCATCCTTGATGAATCGACATTTTAGCTAAGTGGATTGCGGCTCCATTGAATAACGCTTAAGCCTTTCCCGTTAGCGCGCCCTCGTAAAGCTCAGGGACCGGTGTCGAGTTGCCCACTCGTATGCAACGCGTGGGCCGATGGCTAAATGGGTCAGTGATTATGAAAAAAAAGGCGCCTCCCTGGAGTGCGGCAGCCTGGC
>DASUPZ010000398.1:0-5411 GCA_036280855.1 Pyrinomonadaceae bacterium
TAAAACAAATTGCGCAAGTGGCACACCAAGGCGCGTAGCAATCCGGCCGTGAGGTAGCTTCGGAAGCGGCATAGTTATGAGTTCTCCGTTGATGAGTTCATGGCGCAAATCATCGTCGGGGAGCTGCATTAGCTCCTCCGCAGTCATCAGCGCTGTTGAGGTTGTACTCATCTCTTTACTCCTACCGATTGGTGCGTGCTGTGAGGAACGCTCCTGCATTACAAATACTCTTCAACCTTTCTGACAATCTCGCGGATCTGGAACGGGCGGCCTTTCACTTTCGAGAAGGGCACTGCGTCAACCAGGTATCTCGCCCTGATCATCGTGCAGAGTTGGCCCAGGTTCATCTCGGGGACGATCACCGTTTCAAAACCAGCGAGCACTTCGCCGAGATTGCGGGGGAAGGGATTCAGGTGCCGCAGGTGTGCCGCCGAAACGCTCTTGCCCTCGCGTTGCATCTTCTCAACTGCCGAACTGATCGAACCGTAAGTCGACCCCCAGCCGAGCACTAAAACCTTGCCCGTCTTCTCGCCCATCACCTCAACCAGCGGCACGTCCGCAACTACTCGATCGATTTTCTCCTGCCGCAGCTTGACCATCAGATGATGGTTCTCAGGATCGTAGTTCACGTTGCCGGTGATGTGCTGCTTCTCGATGCCACCGATTCGATGTTCGAGGCCGGGCGTTCCCGGAAGGGCAAACGGACGCGCGAGCGTTTCAGGGTCGCGGGCGTAAGGCATGAACGTCGCCGGATCGCTGTGGAACGTAACTTCGATCTTCGGCAGCTCATGGATTTCCGGAATAGCCCACGGCTCCGCGCCGTTCGCGAGATAACCGTCTGACAAGTAAAACACCGGCGACATGTACTTGAACGCCAGCCTTACAGCTTCGATTGCCATGTGGAAACAATCAGCGGGCGTTGCCGGCGCGACTACGATCGCCGGACACTCGCCGTTTCGTCCCCAAACAGCTTGAAACAGGTCCGCCTGCTCGGTTTTTGTCGGCAGTCCCGTCGATGGTCCGCCGCGTTGAACGTTTACGATCACGAGCGGCAGTTCAGTCATCACTGCGAGACCGATTGCTTCCTGTTTGAGCGCCACGCCCGGTCCCGATGTTCCGGTCAGTCCGATCTGTCCGGCGAAGCTCGCGCCGATGGCCGCGCAAACTGCCGCGATCTCATCCTCAGCCTGAAACGTTTTCACGCCGAAAGTTTTGTGACGCGAGAGCTCGTGCAGGATGTCAGACGCGGGCGTGATCGGATACGAACCGTAGAACAACGGGCGACCCGAAAGCTGCGACGCCGCAACGAAACCAATCGCAGTCGCTTCGTTGCCGGTGATCTTTCGATACTTACCCGGAGCGATTTGCGCTTTCTTGACTCGGTAGTGAGTCGTGAAAACTTCAGTCGTATCGGCGAAGTTGTAACCGGTCTTGAGTGCGATCTCGTTGGCCTTCGCCAGTTCAGGACTCTTCGCGAACTTCGTACGAATCCAGTTGAGCGTGTTGTCCATCGGACGGTCGTAGAGCCAGTAGAGCACGCCAAGCGCGAAGAAGTTTTTCGAGCGGTCGATCTCTTTTCGCGAGAGCTCAACGTTGCCCTTGAGCGCGTTCATGTTGAGCGTCGAGATCGGCAGCTTGTGCACGCGATAACCCGCGAGCGAATTGTCTTCCAACGGGTTCGTCGCGTAATTCGCATACTTCAGGTTCTCAGGCGTGAAGCCGTCGGTGTTGATGATCAGCGTGCCGCCCTCTTCCAAGTCGGCAAGATTCACTTTCAACGCCGCCGGATTCATCGCGACCAGCACGTTGGGTTGATCGCCCGGAGTTTTGATGTCCTGGCTCGAAAAGTTCAACTGAAAACCGCTAACGCCGGGCAAACTGCCGGCTGGAGCGCGAATTTCCGCGGGAAAGTCGGGCAGCGTCGAGATGTCGTTGCCGACGACTGCGGACGTGTTTGTAAACTGCGTTCCGGTCAACTGCATGCCGTCGCCGGAGTCGCCCGCGAAGCGAATCGTTACGGTTTCGACTTCTTCCAGATTTTTCTCAACCTGCGAGACAGGAGGTTCAATAACAGTGCTCATGTGGTTGCTTAAAGACCTTTCGAGATAATGATGGCCAGCGGATAGTATAGGACAAATAGGTCGGATAAGTCTTATAAGACCTACACTAATCTTGCGAGCTCTTCCTGGTACGGCGACATCGCGGCGAGTTTGGCAATGATCTCGGGTAGAACGGACAGCGTTGTCGAGATTTCATCATCCGTGTTGTAGCGGCCGAGTGAGAAGCGGATTGAGCCCTGCGCGGTGGTGTAAGGCACGTTCATCGCGCGCAGCGTCGGGGATGATTCGTGCGTGGTGGAATGACACGCTGATCCGGTGGAAACACAGATGCCCGCGTGATCAAGGTGAGTGAGAATACTTTGCCCGTCGACGTATTCGAACGAGATGTTTGCAGTATTTGGTAAACGCTTTGAACGATCGGCGGCTCCGTTGAGCCACGAATTCGGAATCGTTTCCAGGATCTCGTCTTCGAGACGATTGCGCAGCCGCTCGACGTGCGCATGACTATCGTCTTCCATCGCCAACCGGCACGCCGCACCGAGACCGACGATATTTGGAACTGCCGGCGTTCCAGCCCGGCGTCCCTGCTCCTGGGCGCCGCCGATGATCATCGGCGGGAGTAAAATACCTCGACGAATGTAAAGCGCTCCGATGCCTTGCGGTGCGTAAAGCTTGTGACCTGAAAGCGCAAACAGATCCACATATTTCAAATCAATGGGAATCTTACCGACCGCCTGCACGCCATCGACATGAAAAGCGGCCTCGCAATGGTCACGCACGATCCGGCCGATCTCATTGATCGGAAACAACAACCCGGTTTCGTTGTTTGCAAGCATGATTGAGACGAGCGCTGTGTCAGGTCGCAGTGCGTCACGCAAACTATCGAGATCCAGCTCACCGTTTGCATCAACGCCGAGCCACGTCACTTCATAACCTTCGTCTTCGAGTAAGCGACAAACGTTCCGCACAGCTTCATGCTCGACGAGCGTCGTGATGACGTGCTTTTTGTGAGGCTGCGCTGCAAGCGTGCCACGGATGGCCCAGTTGTCAGCTTCAGAGCCGCACGAAGTGAAAACGATGTCGCTGGGATTCGCCGCACCAATCAGGGCTGCGACTTGCTCGCGCGACTCCTCCACCGCGCGCTTCATCTCACGACCCAACGTATGCGCCGAAGATGGGTTGCCAAAAACTTCGCGCAGATAAGGCTGCATCGCGTCAAACACTTCCGGCGCGACGCGCGTGGTCGCATTGTTATCAAGATAAATCATTTGTCTCGAGTATCTCCTGAATCAACTGATGACACGACCCGCAGCCGCCTCCGGCGTTTGTAGTCTTTGTCACTTCCGCCACGGTCTTTAGCCCGTGCGCGTGTACCTCGCGTTCGATTGTACGTTCAGAAACGAAAAAACAGGTACAGATCAAGGCTTCATTCCCTGCCCAATCGTCACGCGCCGCGTTGCTGTACTCGCGGATCGCATCCAAAAGTGCTTCACACGCCAAACCAACGCATCGCGGATCTGCGTCAATCTGCCGCGCGAGCAACGCAGGTTCCTGCGCCACCACCGCGGCATCGGCGGTCGACAACCCACCGACCTTCTCCGTCAACAGCGAAGCCGCCGCGACCAGAACCTCGCAGCCCGCCGCTCGAAACCTCGCCTGCGACACCGCGTGTCGTTCATCAACCTGAATCGAGAACCGCACGTGGGCGCCACAGGTTAACGACGCTGCCCGGCCAACAAAGCTCGGCTCACCGGCGTCGCCCACGTTCCGTGGATCCAGAAAATGATCGAAGAGTTGCACGGGCAATGCCAATCAGCTACGCTTATTCGTTCTTATCAACTGGATTAAGACAACCGTATGACACAACTAAATGAACAACTGGTCCTCGACGGCCTACGCCAGATCAAGGATCCCGATCTGCACAAAGATATAGTAACGCTCGGTTTTATCAGAGACCTAAAGATCGACGGCGGCAACGTCGCATTTCGCATCGTGCTGACCACTCCCGCGTGCCCCGTGAAAGCTGAAATGGAAAGCGCGGCGCGCGAGATTGTCGGCTCGTTGCCCGGAGTCACTTCCGTTGCCGTGACGATGGACGCCGAAGTGCCGAAAGGCCGTGGTCTCGGCGAGAAGCTCGTGATCGAAGGCGTGCGAAACATCATCGCCGTCTCGTCGGGCAAAGGCGGCGTCGGCAAATCAACTGTCGCCGTGAATCTCGCGGTTTCGCTCGGGCTCAACGGCGCACGGGTCGGACTGATGGACGCCGACGTCTACGGTCCGAACGTTCCGATCATGCTCGGCGCGAGTGACGCACGTCCGGAAGTTGACGGTAACAAGCTCGTCCCGATCGAAGCTTTCGGCGTGAAGTTTATGTCGATGGCTCTGCTGCAACCCGGCGACAAACCGATGATTGTGCGTGGTCCAATCCTGCACGGCCTCGTGAAACAGTTTCTGTCAGACGTGAAGTGGGGCGAACTCGATTACCTGATCGTCGACATGCCGCCGGGCACCGGCGACGTTCAGCTGTCGCTCGCGCAACTCGTTCCGGTACAGGGCGCGGTGCTCGTAACCACGCCTCAGGACGTTGCGATTGCAGACGTGCGCCGTGCGCTCAGAATGTTTGAAACTGTCGCGATACCGGTTCTCGGCATCGTCGAAAACATGAGCTACTTCATCGCGCCCGACACGGGTAATCGCTACAACATATTCGGCGAAGGCGGTGGTCAAAAACTGGCGCACATGTATCACGTGCCCTTTCTGGGCTCGATTCCGCTCGGAATCGAGGTCCGGGAAGGCGGCGACAAAGGCGTCCCGGTAGTCGTCAGTCAACCTGATTCGCCGCAGGCGCAGGCGTTCCGGCGTGTTTCCGAGGAAGTAGCGCGGCAGGTATCGATCGAAGCGATGAAACCGGAACTTGTCGTTTTGGGTAAAGGGCAATAAGATAAGCGCAGAGTTCGAAGGGACAAGCTAAAGCTTGAACTCTGAACGTTGAACTCTGAACATAGTTTAATTTTTGAGAGGGTTAGATACGATGTCAGCAACTACAGCGCCTACCGTGGCACTTAACGTCACCGAATCGGCCGCAAACGAGATCAGGAAATTCATGTCCGGTGAAGAGGGCCTACCCGAAACCTCAGGGCTCCGCGTGAGGGTCGTACCCGGAGGGTGCTCTGGTTTTCAGTACAGCCTGAACATTGAAGAGCAATCGCGCGAAGGCGATTTCATCCTCGACGAGAAGGGCGTCCGCATGTTTGTCGACATGTTCAGCGCTCAGTATCTGAATGGCGTCGAGATCGACTACGTGAGCGGGATGATGGGCTCCGGCTTCACATTCAAGAATCCCAACGCCAC
>DASUPZ010000399.1:0-7479 GCA_036280855.1 Pyrinomonadaceae bacterium
GGATCGAGCAGTTCGAGGCCTTTCACTTTCACGCGCACGCCACTGAACCGCAGCCACATTCTCGCCCCGAACATCGCCCATGGATAAACGAGGTTATGCCGCCTCACCAGCCAGGCAACAATCAGTACCGGCGGACCGATAAGCCCCAGCAGCGCGCCCGCAAGAAACAGTGACCACCAGTAGTGCAAGCGGCGAATAAAGCTGCGACGCGTGGTTATGCTAGACTCCTGCGCCATAGGTTTCCCGATTGCAGCGCCTTCTTTCAAAGGAATCTCGGAATGATTAGCCATCGATCCGTTGTAGCCTGTCTGGCCGTCGTACTCTGTTTTGCAGCCTTCACCCGGCAGTCGCCGGCGCAAAGCACTGCTTCTCAATCTGCTGCAATTCCCTCTCCAAAATCAGTACTCGGATTCATGCCGGGAGAGGATCGCACGATCGCTGACTGGTCTCAGATCACTGATTATTTCGAGCGCCTGGACCGCGCTTCGGATCGAGTTGTGGTCCAGACTTTGGGCCAATCGACGTTGAAGCGGCCGTTGTTCGTAGCCTTCATCAGCGCGCGTGAGAATATACTGGCTCTCGCAAAATACAAAGAGATCCAGCAACAGCTTGCAGATCCACGCAAGATCACACAGGACGCTCAACGAGAGAGATTGCTCGCAGACGGCAAAGTCGTAGTGACGATCTCCTGCTCGATTCACTCCACAGAGATCGTTGCGTCTCAAATGTCGATGCAGCTCGCCTACGAACTCGCGACGGCCCAGGATCAGGAAACACGCGAGGTCCTGCAAAACACGATCGTGCTGCTGATTCCCTCGCCCAATCCCGACGGCATCGACATCGTCGCGAACTGGTATCGCAAAACGCTGGGCACTCCATACGAAGGCAAAGAACCGCCCGAGCTATATCATCACTACGCCGGTCACGACGACAATCGTGACTGGTTCATGCTCAATCTCAAAGAGACGCAGGTCGTCACGCGGCTGCTGTGGCATGAGTGGTTCCCGCAGATCGTCTACGACGTCCACCAGCAGGGACAAAACGGATCGAGGTTCTTCATTCCGCCTTTTTACGATCCGCCGAATCCAAACATCTCTCCGTTGTTACTGCGGCAGGTCGGGCTCATCGGTCACAAGATTGCGGCAGACCTTCAGGCCGCGGGCTTCAAAGGTGTTTTGACCAACGCTCTATACGATACGTGGTGGCACGGAGGCTTTCGTACCGCACCCTACTTTCACAATTCGATCGGAATTCTTTCCGAAGCCGCGAGCGCCAGGCTCATGACGCCAAACACGGTCAGTTCCGAACAACTTTCGAGAGCGACCTCGCGAGGCCTGCGCAACGCGACCGAAGCGGCGACGAATTTTCCGGATCCGTGGCCGGCAGGCCAGTGGCATCCGCGCGACATCATGGCGATGGAGATGATCGCGGCGCGTGGCATTCTATCGATGGCTGCAAAGTTCCGCCCTGATTACCTGCGTAATTTCTATGAACTCGGAAAGAGAAACGTAGAGTCGAAAGCCAAACAAGACGAGCCTCTGGCGTACTTGATTCCTGCCGGACAGGCGCGAGATGAAGCGGTTGCAAAACTGATCGGCACTTTGATCGACCAGGGCGTCGAAGTGTTTCGAATGGATCGTGAGCTGCACATGGTCTATGGGCCACAACAACTGCAACGAACCAACGCGCCGAACGAAAAGCTCGGCACTTACCGTAGAAACATCGCGCGCCTGCCGCTGCAGGAAGTGCCACTTGGAAGTTACCTGGTTTTTCTGGATCAGCCGCAACGATCGAATGTCGCCGCACTCTTCGAACCGCAGATTTATCCAAACAGGCTGACGGCGCAGGGAGAAGCCGAACGCCCGTACGACGTGGCCGGCTGGACCATGCCCTTGCAAATGGGTGTCGAAGCTCCGGCAGTCATCTCGATCCAGGAATCAGCGAGCCAGAGAAGGCTGACCCTCCTTAAAGATGGAAACGAAGTCAGGGCCGATCTCTCGCTGAAGTTGAGAAAGGGAGACGAGTCGCCGATCCGGAACCCGCTCAAACAGCCTGTGCGCGTAGGGATCTACAAAGGCTGGATGAGCAACATGGACGAGGGCTGGACGCGTTTCGTGTTCGACACTTTCAACGTTCCTTACACTTCCGTTCGCGATGCAGACGTCAGACAGGGAGGTTTGAACTCGAAGTTTGATGCGATCCTTTTGACGTCTCAACAGCCGAACCAGATCATCAACGGCAATGCCGCGGGCACACTCCCGGCGGAGTACACTGGCGGCATCACTGAAGCAGGTGTTAAGAACCTGAAAGCGTTTGTCGAAAACGGCGGGATGCTGATCTGTTTCGACGATGCATGTGAGCTGGCGATTAAACAGTTCAACCTGCCGTTGCGGAACACACTGCAAGGTATCAGGTCGTCGGAGTTTTACTGCCCGGGATCGATCGTCGCGCTTGAAGTCGATAACAAGAACCCGATCGCGGCGATGTTGCCCGCGACATTGCCCGCTTACTTCATCAACAGCTCCGCGTTCGAAGCGGCTGCTGACGCGAATGTCCGTGTGATCGCGCGGTATGCGAAGGAGAATGTGCTGCTGAGCGGCTGGCTGCTGGGTGAAGACAAGCTGCGCGGGCAGATCGCCCTCGCTGAAGTCGGTCTCGGGAAAGGGCGCGTCGTGCTCTTCGGCTTCCGCCCGCAACACCGCGGTCAGGCGTGGGGCACGCTCCCGCTGATCTGGAATACCCTCTCGACCGCCACAACCGGCCCGACAGAATAGCCGCGGATAACGCGGATCTGTGTAAATCCGATTTACGGATCTGCGTCATCCGTGGCCTTGCCCTGCGGGCGCCCGAGGCGCTATTCTTGCCCCTGACAAATCGGTTTTCTCTCTCCTCGGCTTTCGCCCCCCGAAACCGCAAACTATATCGTTGTCTGTACGCATCAAAGTGCGTCTCGGCACGCTCGCGCGCCGAGAGTCAGGAGCTTACTATGAAAAAGTTTTTTGTTTTCCTGTCGCTCCTCTCCCTGCTTTCAACGTCCTTCAGTGTAGGCTTCGGACAAGGACGTCCGCGACGCGTGGGTCAACAGTCAAGCTCTCAGATAGAGACAACGACCCCGCCGCCACAGCCTACAAGACCACCTGTTCTCAGCGGCGCTAACTACCCGAATAATCGCCAGCCCGAGCCGCAAAAGGATCCGGAGCCAAGCGGACCCGAAGAAGTAGATGCCGGCGATATCATTCGCGTGAACACTACGCTCATCACGCTGCCAGTGAGCGTGATGGATCGCGACGGTCGCTACGTACCGAATCTTGAAAAGGAAGAATTTCGCGTCTGGGAGGATGGCGTCGAACAGGAAGTCGCATTCTTCCAGTCAGTGGATAAGCCTTTCTCAGTTGTGTTGATGCTGGATACGAGCCCGTCAACCCAGTTTCGACTCGAAGACATCCAGGACGCCGCAGTCACTTTCGTCAATCAACTTCGATCCGACGATCGCGTGATGGTCGTTTCATTCAACGACGACATCAAGATCCTCAGCGAGTTCACCACCGACCGCAGGAAACTTCAAACCGCAATTCATCGCGCGAGGACTGACGACGGCACGCGTCTCTACGACGCAGTCGACATGGTGATCAATCAACAGTTGACTCGTATACAGGGACGAAAGGCGATCGTACTTTTCACTGACGGCGTAGACACCACGAGCCGCCGTGCCGATTACAACACCAACATCACAGACGCACAGGAACTGGACGCGTTGATCTATCCCGTTCAGTACGACACGGCGCAGGACATGAACGTCGGCAACTATCCGACTCAGCAGGTTGATATCCTGGGAACGATACTCGGCGGTATCTTTGGCGGGGGAGGGAGCATTCGGCGTGGCGGCCGTTCTCGTGGCACCGCGCGAAGCGATTACGATACCGGAAGCCGGTACTTACGCGAGCTTGCCAGCAGCACGGGCGGCCGCGAGTACAGAGCCGACTCGCTGCAAAACATGTCTCAAGCGTTTGCAAACGTAGCTGAGGAATTGAGACGGCAGTACAGCATCGGCTATTACCCGAAGCGCCCGCCTCAGGCAGGGCAACGCCGCATGATTCGAGTGCGCGCGCGCCAGCCAAACCTTGCCGTGCGTGCTCGCGACAGTTACATCTTCAACCCGCAAGACGGCACGACGACGGTGTCTGGCGAGGCGACGCGCAACGCGCCCGTATTGCGCACGCAACATTAACTTCCATTCAGAGTTCAAGCTTTAGCTTGTCTTGAAAACGACAGCCTAAAGGCTGAACTCTGAACTTTTAGCCCGGGGAATCAAACTTCTCGGATCAATTACCACCGGTAAGCGGACTGTCAAAATCGCGCCGCCTTCTTCGGAACGGTTTTCTGCTGAAACCGTTCCGCCATGAAGCTCGATGAGGTGTCGCACGATCGCAAGTCCTAATCCCAGTCCGCCGTGTTTACGCGTGCTTGATCCATCCGCCTGGCTAAACCTGTCGAATATTCGCGGTAAGAACTCTGCCGGCACGCCCGGACCCGTGTCCTCGATCCTGATCTCGGCAAGCGACTCGTGACGTGTGAGGTAAACGTCAATCACTCCGCGGGGCGGCGTAAACTTCACTGCATTCGAGAGTAAGTTCCAAAGCACTTGTTGCAGCCGCTCGACATCAGCGCGGACAACCAGGTCCGGGTGTTCGACGTGCGTGCTGATGTTGATCTGTTTAGCTTCGGCGGCGGGCCGGACCGCATCGATGGCCGCGTGAATGACTAACAACAGGTCGATGGGTTGCGTGTTGATGCGCAACTTGCCTGTGATGATGCGCGAAACGTCCAGCAGGTCTTCAATGATCTGTCTTTGTGCCGCGGCGTTTCGCTCGATCACTTCCAGCGCGTGGACCCTGCCATCTTCGTCTAGCTGACCGGTACGAAGCAGTCGCGACCATCCCATCACCGCATTCAAAGGCGTTCTCAGCTCGTGCGAAACCGTGGCCAGAAACTCCTCCTTCAAACGGCTCGCCTCTTCCGCCTCCTGCCGTGCGTGACTCTCACGCTTCAGTAGCTCCGCGACTTCGAGTTCGGCTTTGGATCTTTCAGCGTCTGCCTTTTTTCGTTCACTCGTAATCGCAGCAACAATCAAAGTCATCAGCGAGCCCGTGCCCACAAACGAGATCAACAGCAACAGGGACACATTCGCGTTAGGCTGTATGAATGGACCATAGTTATGTCGAGTGCCCCAAACCGCGACTCCGGCCATGAGAACGATGGCGCTGGTTACAATTCGCTGATTAAATCTCAGTGCCGCCCAAAGCAAACACGGCAGACTCAAATACGCGAGCGGATACGTTTTAACCGGCCCGGGAAACCAACCACCAAAAACAACCAGCACCACGATGATCAACGCCGTAAAGAGGCTGGCAAGCTCCGGCATCTGTTGCGAATCGATCTTACCGGGCGAACTCCACGACAGCAGCAACGGCGCAACTATGAGGGCGCCGAAACCGTCGCCCATCCACCACGTCAACCACAGTGAAGTAAATGTCGCCCACTGCGTTGGATCACCCAGACACAAACTCACACTTCCGATCGTCGCGCTGACGAGCGGAGCCAGCACCGCACCGTAGACAACAAACGCCATCACGTCGCCGATCGAATCCAACGATTTGCGCCATGCCGGATTGCGTTGCAACAGCCAGTGTGCGACAACGGCTTCGAGCGTGTTTCCGGTCGCGATACCGAGGGTCGAGGCGACAGGAATGTTGGTCAATAAGTTGACGGCGAGCGCACCGATGAAGACCCCGGGCCAAACGCTCCGGCCGAAGATTATCAGCGATGCGATTGCGATTCCGGTGGGCGGCCAGACAGGCGTGACATTCGTGTGCACGGAGGCGAGCGACAGTCCGAGTCTCGCCGCGGCGAAATACACGATGGCGATAATCAGACTGAGAACGATAGGACTGCGTTTCATTAAATACAGCCCAGAATTTACCGAAGTCGCAGGTGATTGGAAAGCGCGGAAAATAAAAAAGCGCGGCGTTTTTGCCGTCCGCCGCGCCAACTATACCCACAGGAGGAAAGGGGTATTCAACGCGCGGAAGTATAGAGGATCTGCCCCTCCGAGGCAATGTGCCCTACCGGGCATGGACTCACAAACCGCCCGCCCGTATTTTATGTACAACTGACCGCAACGATATTCGATCATATGTAGCTCCTGTGGCAGGCCCGTTGTTAAAAACGGTTGAAAATTCATCGCCATCGTTTACTTCACGGGGCGCCTGGCCTAAGTGAATTTCCACACATACGAGTGTCTGCGAGCGTACTGACAATGTTGGCCCATCAGCATAGAGTCACGCCACAACAAGCAGGGTGGCTGGCGCCGGCATATCCTTCCCGACTGACCTTGAGAATTATATGCCGGCCCGGTCTTTTACTCGCACGTAGCGGCTTCCCAATTTCCGTAGCACAAGGTGGTCCCATTCCTTTCCCATAGCGAGTGTGAGCTATGCAACCTATAAGTCCCCCACGTGTTCTTTACATTGAAGATCACGAAGATACGCGCGATCTGGTGACGCTGGTCCTCGAACAGAAAAGCTTCGAGGTAGTGACCGGCGCAACTATCGAAAGCGGTGTGGCCCTCGCCGGCTCTCAGCACTTCGATCTCTATCTCCTCGACTCATGGCTGCCCGATGGGTCCGGACTCGATCTGTGCAGACAGATACGCGAGTTTGATAAAGCTACGCCAATCCTCTTCTACTCTGCGGCAGCTTATGAGATCGATCGAGACGAAGCCATGATGTCAGGAGCTCAAGCCTATCTGATCAAGCCCAGCGCGCCATCAGAGCTGTGTAATCTCGTCACGCTTTTGATTGACTCGTACCGGAGCGCTCACCGGGCGGCGAGTTGAAAAGAGTTTCTCGAGCAGCAAGCCTGATAACCATAAACTTACCGCGGTTGCTGCCGTCAGCGTCAACCAGAAGAACCAGTACGATCCAAACGTCTGTTCCGTACCAGACTGCATCGAATGAGCGAGATTCACGTTCAGGTTGGCCGGCGTTACGAAGCGTGAGGCGAGCTGAACCACCAGATACCAGCCCAGCGCCCAGAGCCATGCAGTACGGTCCATGCGATATTTCGTCAAGACAAACATCGCCACGGTGAAACCGCCGACGTGTGCGAGGATTGAAGTAAGAGACAAACCCCAGGGCAGCACTACGTAAACAAACCACACCACCAAACCCGGAACCATCCAGATCGCAGCGAGCCTGACCACGCGAGCCTTTTCGAGGAAGAGACCGATCGCCAGCAGCAGGTTACCGACGTTGCACATCCAGAGCAGGTGCCCCAGCTCGTTTATTCTCCAGTAATGAACCGCCTGCGCCAGGAAGAAAAGCAGTGGCAGCAAGCCAATGAGACGCAATCGTGTGCGGGGGGAAAGGTTCATCAGCACGTGAGCTTAGCAGGAAATAACCAAACCTTGGAGTGCGGCGG
>DASUPZ010000400.1:0-9834 GCA_036280855.1 Pyrinomonadaceae bacterium
TTTGAATACAAACTCAAGTACCAGTCGTATCCGGCGGATTACAAAGACCTGCTCGAACGGATGCCCGATCCTGACGGCACTCTCGCGCGCCTGGATCCCACGGGTTATAAGCCCAGCGCCGATGTTGCAGTAGTAACAACCGAGAATAAGTCGCGCCCATTACGCGTCGCGGTGATTCGCAACGCGTCGATCGCTCCCACTGAAGACACAACGCCCGCGGGCCTTGCGTTTACAAACTACGTCATGCGATTTCCCGGTGAAGACAAAATCCTCGGAAACGACGACGACTGGATTGGCCGCGACGGCGTAATCATGAAACTTTCCGAAGCTGCGAAAGGCGGCGTCGGCCACTCGGTATCGGCAGGAGCCCTGCAACCATAGCGACGCAATGTCGTTCCTCAACCGTTTCCGCAAGAAAGCCGAAGACGAAGCCTCACGAATCGAACGTCTCTCAAAAAGCGGCCGCATGACTGACGGCGAGATCGTCGATGCCGAATCTGACGACTCCGGACGTATTACGTCCGTGACTTACAGGTACATGCTTGCGGGTGTTCAGTACGAGTCGTCACAACTCCTGAGCGACGTCCAACAGCAACGTTCCGTCGATTATGCCCCCGGGAATCAGATAGTCGTGCGCTACGATCCGCGCCAGCCCGCGAATTCAATCGTCGTCTAAGGCCACGGATGAACGCGAATGAACGCAGATAGAATCGGAAAATGGCATAATCTGCGTTCATTCGCGTTCATCCGTGGCTAATATAAATGTTCACTAAAGTCTTAATCGCAAATCGCGGCGAGATCGCCATCCGCATAATCCGCACTTGCCGTGAGCTGGGGATCAGGACGGTCGCGATTTACTCCGAACCGGACGCCGAGAGTTTGCACGTGCGCATGGCTGACGAAGCCGTGTGCGTTGGCCCCGCAGCCTCGAGTCAGAGCTACCTGAAGATCGATGCGATCGTGAACGCCGCTCTCGCAGTTAAAGCGGAAGCGATTCATCCCGGTTACGGTTTTCTTTCCGAAAGTCCCGACTTCTCGCGCGCCGTCACCTCCGCGGGGTTGACCTTCATTGGTCCAACGGCAGAAGCAATGGAGATCATGGGTTCGAAGACGAGTGCGCGACGTGCTGCGGTTGAAGCCGGCGTTCCAATCGTGCCGGGCACAGTCGAGCCGTTGCAATCATTTGAAGAAGCGAGCGCAACCGCACAGAAGTTTGGTTATCCGGTGATGCTGAAAGCGTCAGCGGGTGGCGGCGGCAAAGGCATGCGACTCGTTACCGGCGAGGACGATCTACGCTCGGCATTTGAAACTGCACAGGCCGAAGCAGGCGCGGCTTTTGGCGACTCTTCGCTTTATCTCGAAAAGGCAGTCGAACGCCCGAGACATATCGAGATACAGGTCTTCGCCGACACGCATGGCAACGTGGTCCATCTCGGCGAGCGCGAATGCTCGATCCAACGTCGCCACCAGAAAGTGATCGAAGAGTGTCCTTCACCGATCAACGATCCGGAGTTGCGGCGGCACATGGGTGAAGCGGCAGTGAAGATCGGCCGGCAGGTTAACTACACGGGCGCGGGGACGGTTGAGTTTCTCGTGGCCGACGCGACGCGTGAGTTCTATTTTCTCGAGATGAACACGCGTCTACAGGTCGAACATCCGGTCACGGAGCTTGTAACGGGTCGCGATCTCGTGCGCGAACAATTCGCGGTCGCGAGCGGCGCGCCGTTGTCGTTCAAACAGGAAGACGTGGAGTGGCAGGGACACGCGATCGAATGTCGCATCTATGCTGAAGATCCTTCCAACAACTTCTTTCCGAGTCCCGGAACGATCACGCACTTGCGAGAACCATCCGGTCCAGGGATCAGGATCGACAGCGGCGTGACGCGCTTGTCGGAAGTTTCGATTCACTACGATCCGATGATCGCGAAACTCGCTGTGTGGGGTCGAACGCGCGGCGAAGCGATCGAGCGTTTGCGCCGTGCGCTCGACGAATACGAAGTCGCGGGAATCACGACGACGATCTCGTTCTTCCGTGAAGTGGTTAACGACCGGGAGTTTATTGAAGCCCGGCTCGACACGGGTTTTATCGCTCGTTTCAACGAGCGTCGCACGGCAGACGAGCCTTCGCAGGTGGAACTTGATCTCGCGGCCATTGCGGCTGCGCTCAGTTACTCAGGTCGACGGACTTCGTCTCCCAACTCGTCAAACACGTCGATGAGCCGGTGGAAACTCGCGGGTCGCGTTGCGGGCGTTCGCTCGCGTCCGCCTCAAGGGCAAACGCTTTCCTCGAAGTGGAGGAAAACGTGAAGCTGAAAGCGCTGATTGGAGATCGCGAGGAAGAGCTGGTCATCAAAGTCGCGGACGGGCGCATCACCGCTGAGGTTGGCGATCGTGTTTACGATCTGGAAGTGCGCGAACCGCAGCCTGATAGTTTTCTTTTCTTCCTGAACACTGAGGTGCACGAGTGCCGCGTTACGGAACGTGCGGGAGATTTCGATGTCAGTATTCGCGGACGCAATTACCCGGTGACGATCGTCGATCCGAAGCGGCTGCGAAGTGGGCAGAATTCCGACCGGCATCATCATGGCGCGGCGGAGATTGTTGCGCCGATGCCGGGAAAAGTCGTGCGGGTGCAGATCGAGGCGGGAGCGGAGGTTGAGAAAGGCACGGGTCTGGTGGTTGTTGAAGCGATGAAGATGCAAAACGAGATGAAGTCGCCGCGCAGCGGTGTCGTGGTTTCGATAAACGTCAAGCCCGGCGACACGGTAAACGCAGGTGACGTGCTGGCGGTGGTTGAATGAGCTTGCGCGTTCTTCTCTGGGACATTGACGGCACGCTGATTCGTTCAGTGCGAACAGGCGCGTACAAGGACTACACGATTCCCGTGCTCGAGGAGATCTTTGGCACGGCTGGACGACTTCACGAGATGCAAGTGTCAGGCATGACTGACCTGCAGATTGTTTATGAAGCGTTGATGCACGAAGGATTCACGCAGGACGACGTCTCGAAGCAGGTGCAGGTGTTAGCGGCGCGATTGACTGAAGAAGCACGCAAAGTTACGGGCAATGGGACGAAGTTTTTCGAGTTGTTACCCGGTGTGCGCGAAACTTTGCAGGCACTGCACGAGCATCCGCGATATGAGTCGGCTTTGCTGACTGGAAACATCGAGTCGATGGCGCATTTGAAGATGCAACTTGTCGGGCTGGAAAAGTTTTTTACGTTGCCGGGCGCGTTTGGCGATGAATCGCACTATCGACGCGATCTGCCGGCGCTGGCTGCGGATCGAATTCGCAGGCAACTTGGTGTCGAGCTTGCGCCCGAGCAGTTTATCGTGATCGGCGACACGCCGAACGACATTGATTGCGCGCGTCATTTCGGCGCGCGGGCGGTGGCCGTTGGCACTGGTCGAATGAATTTGCTGGAAGAGATCATTGCGGCCAAGCCAGACGCGCTGCTGCCGGATCTCTCCGATCCTGAGCTGGTTCTGCGGACCCTCGAAAAATTATAGGTCTTATAAGTCCTATAGGACCTATTTCTTCTCTTGACCTATTTCCTAGATCCGATGGAAGCCCTTGAGAATATCTCTCGTCTTCAATCGCAGAATCACGGGGCGTCCGTGTGGGCAGGTCGTTGGTGAAGAAGTCTGCAGGAGCCGATCGATCAGCCAGCGCATCTTCTCGGGCGCGAGTGGCATGTTCACCTTGATCGCCGCATGACACGCAAGTGAGGCTGCGATCTCGTCGCGCAGCGTCTCACGCGCCGTGCTCTTCTTCTCCGCATCAACCGTCTCGAGCAACTCGCTCAGCATGTTCCGCGCTTCACTCCCAGGCAGATCCGCGGGCGTCGCTTTGATTGCAACCGTGCGTCCCGAAAGTCGCATCAACTCAAATCCATAATTCTCCAACTCGGGCGCGAGATCGTCGAACACGGCGGCCTGCGCGGGCGTCAGGTCGAAGGTTTCGGGGACGAGCAACTGTTGCGACTCTGTGCGACGCTCCGATTCCAGGGCCCGATACTTGTCGAAGAGGATGCGTTCGTGTGCGACGTGCTGATCGATCAGAAGCAGGCCTTCGTCGTCGGTGGCGATGATGAAGGATTCTTCGAGCTGGCCTAAAGGCCGGATGTTCGGGGAGAGCGGATCTGTGTGGGTGACTTCTCGCGCAAGCTTCTCGGCAGAATCATAGGCCGCGGATTTTACGGATGAGGGCGTGGGAGGGTCAGGTCGTAGAGGTTCCGGGCGCGAGTAGATCATTGCTTCGATGTCGCGGGCGATTTCGTCGCCGGAGACTTCGGGGATTACGGGTTCGGGGATGAAGGTGATGCGAGGGGTCGTTTGGGTTACAGGCGCCGTGGACAAAACAGGGGGTGGAGGCGATGGGAGTGGTTGTTCTTCGTGCTGGACGTAACTTTTGCTCGCGAGTGCGTTGCGCACCGCTTCCCTCACCGCGTCCGAAACTGCCGCTTGCCTGCGGAAGCGGACCTCAGTCTTTGCCGGATGTACGTTGACGTCTACTTCTTCGAGGGGCGTTTCGATAAACAAGAGCGCGGCCGGATAAACCCCATACGGCAAAATCGAGCGATAAGCCTCAGACAACGCACGCCCAATCATTCGATCGCGCACAAACCTCCGGTTCACAAACAAATACTGCGAATCACGCGACGTGCGCCGGTCCTTCGGCGCCGAAACATAACCTGTGACGCGCGCGATTTGAGAATCGCCCCCACTGACCTCGAGCAAATTCTCGAGAAACGACTCGCCGAAGATCTGGTAAGCACGCTCACGCAGATCTTTCGCCTGCGCGGCGCGAACGATCTCCCTGCCGTTGTTTACGAAACTGAAAGCGATCTCCGGATGTGCGAGCGCGTAGTGAGTCACGAGGTTGGTGAGGTGATACGTTTCCGTTGCTTCCGAACGTAAAAACTTTCGTCGCGCCGGAATGTTGAAAAACAGGTCCCGCACGACGATTGTCGTGCCGCGTGGATGTGCGGCATCTTTAACGTCGCGCATACGCCCGCCTTCGATCGCGACGCGAGTCGCAGCGCTTGCGTCTTCAACGCAGGTCGTCAATTCCACTCGCGCAACCGAAGCGATCGACGCGAGTGCTTCACCGCGAAAACCGAGCGTGCCGATCGCAGCGAGATCTTCACTCTCGCGAATCTTCGACGTTGCGTGACGCTCGAAAGCAAGCACGGCATCGTCACGCACCATGCCCTCGCCATCGTCAGCAACTTTCAACAACCGGCGCCCGCCGGCTTCGATCTCAATCGTGATGCGCGTTGCACCTGCGTCGATCGAATTCTCGACGAGTTCTTTTGCGACGGAAGCGGGGCGTTCGACGACTTCGCCCGCGGCGATCTGGTTAGCGACGTGGTCTGCGAGGACGCGGATTTTCGACATTAACTATAACTTCACGATCTGATGCTCGTTCGAGCCGAGATTAATCGCGTTGTAGATCCACTCGATCACGTAAGTGCCGTGGCGGGCCAGCAGCGACGTGACGTTGATGTGACGCTCCTGTAGATCTTTGTGCGGGTAGAGCTGATCGAACGCGCGTTGCAACTGCCTGAGCGCGGCTTCGTCGCGATTCATCTGCGCGCGCACAAAACGCGTGCGAAGTCCTTCAAGCTGGTAGTTAATCTTCTTGCGGCCCGTGTCGAGTGCGCTCGCAAGCGTCGGGTCGATCGTTTCGAGCTCCTGTCGCAAACGATCGAGCTCATGGTTGATGTTGTCCTCCGAATGCGAGAAGAGCTTCGCGGTATCAGCGCCCAGGTGTTCCTCGACGACGCGTTTGATAACGGGATCGAGTCCTTCGAAGAAATCTGCAAGCATCAAATCATACCGTTCCAGCACGCGGCCGGTGTGTCGTTCGATCATCGTCAAACTCGAACGCGGCAGAATCGGCGTCGCCGGACGTTCCAGCATGCGGTAGACCTCAGCCGTCTGCGCGAAGTACGCGATTTCAGCAGCGCCGCCGTAGTAAGCAATCGTCGGTAACAGGTAGTCCTGCACGACAGCACGAAGCGTCACGTTTGGACTGAACCGCTCCGGCGTCTCCTGGGCCATCGTGGCGAGTTCTTCCGCCGTGTACTCGCCGCTCAGATCTTTCGCCCTGTACTTTCCGTTTTCAACGCGCGCGACTGCGTGTCGCCCGCCTTCTTCGTCGTGTAAAAACAGTGGAAACGAATTCGCAGAAGCAAGCACTTGCGCGTGATACCCGTCGCGCTCCAACTCTGCGCTGCGCTGTTCGATCGCGGTGGCAATCTCAGGCGCGCGCCGCGCGGCTTCTGAATAAAGCGGCGCGGCCAGTCGCTTCAACTCCGGATCGAGCGGATCGAGAAAGATCAGACCATACTCGCCGAGCAACTGTGTCATCATCGTTGCGAAGCTCTCGGCATATCCACGGCCCGGCTGCCACGCCTTCCTGACCAGAGCTTTTACATCGTCCGCGAATTCTGAATTCGGCAACAACTCGAAGAGCTGATTCACCACCTCATCGATCGACTGGTCCAGCTTCACATGGCCCACCGGCTGCCCGTCGCGATGCAGGCCCGTGGAAACGTCAACACTCTTGAGCTGGCAATCACGACCAATCAGCTCGGCTTTTGCAACTTCGGCGAAGTCGTGGTCCTCGGAGGCAATCCAAAACACCGGCACGGCTTTCGTGTTGCGCTGCCGCAGGCAGCCGGCGAGTTTTACCGCCGAGAGTGCTTTGTAGATCGTGTAGAGTGGCCCGGTGAACAATCCTGCCTGTTGACCGGAAACAACTGCGATGCAGTCTGACTCGCGCAGCAAGCGAACGTTGTCGAGCGTTGCTTCGCCCGCGCCCCAATGCCGGTTCATCGCTTCGAGCGCATCGCAAACCTTATTTCGATCCACCTGATACGCCGCCAGGACTTCGGGAACGCGTTGCGCCAGCTCGTGGTGATAACGGACGGCCGATGGATAAAACTTTCTCAGCGCCACCGGATCTTTCAGATAGTCGAGAAAAAGACTCGATTGTTGCGGGATCAGATCAAACGGGAGAGTTTCGACACGCAGGCCTGATTCTTCGGGGGTGCTGTAACAGGCGGCTTCGGCTGTGCTCAAGGTTATTAGGACTCCTGCGGGCATTCTACAGGATTCACCTGATTAAACGAATTTACAAGATGCGAGGAGCGCGCGGATCTCGGAGAGCGCGGATTCATCGGGTGGACGCAACGGAGGGCGCACGGCACCGCCGCGATAACCGGCCATGTCGAGCGCGGCTTTCAAGCCACCGATTCCATATTTCGTCGTCACGGCTGTAGCAAGGGGTGATAGTTTCGACTGAAGCATCGCCGCATGTTCTTCTTCGCCCGCATGGAAAGCGCGAAAGATCTCGACGCAAACTTCCGGCGCCGCACACCCAACGGCGAGAATTCCACCAGTCGCACCAGTGCGCAACGTATCGAGCAACACAGTCCCGTTTCCCGTCATCACGGCGAAGTCGGCCGGACACAAACCTTTTGTCTTACTAAAACTCGCAACATCGTTTGAACTGTCTTTCACGCCAATAATGTTTGCATGTTCACTCAGGCGCGCGATCGTCTCGGCTTCGATCTTGATGCCTGTGAGCACGGGCATGCTGTAGAGCAACACGGGCACCGGCGATGCATCTGCAACGGCCGTGTAGAAACTGACGAGCGCGTCTTGCGTGATCGCGGCGCGATAGAAATAGGGTGTGATAACAAGCACTGCGTCCGTGCCAGCCTGGGCAGCGCGTTCGATTTCATTGATCGTGCCGGTCGTGCTCTGTTGTCCGGCTCCTACGATGAACGCCAGATCTGAAGGCACCGCTCCGCGCGCCGTCTCGATCACCTGGAGATACTCGCGATCGTCGAGATGAACTCGCTCGCCCGTCGATCCAAGCAGCACGTGGCCGCGGATTCCTGTCTTGTTCCACGCCTCGAGATTCGCTCGCAGTTCGGCGAAGCCGATCGATCCATCAGGAGCAAACGGCGTCGTATCGGGCAGAAGTATTCCGCGTAAATCCGCGTAAGTTATGCTCGGCATGTGGAGATATTAAATTAAGCCACAGATGAACGCGAATAAAAGCAGATCAGCGTTTATTCGCGTTCATCTGTGGCTTATTAAAAAAGTCGCCGCAGCACGAGCCGGCCGAAGAAGTTTCCACGCGGATCGCCCGGCGCGCGATTGAGCGCCGCGACGTAACCGAATTCGAATCGCGCCATCACAATGTCGAGTTGAACTCCACCACCAGCGCCGTACCGCGTCGGCGTGGTGAATCCTGATCCAAGGTGCGACACGTCAAGCAGCAGCAACGGCTTCACTGCAAAGATGTTTGCGTAGTCGGCGATGAAATCAGTAATCGGCAGGATTTCGTTATTAAATAAACTCCGGATTTCCGGCTCCACCTTCAGTTTCGCCGCGGCGAGGGCATCGGTCGCAGCCTGAAGTCGTCGCTCTTCTTCAGGAGTGCGATTCGGTTTGTTCACCAGACGAAGATCGGTCTTCTCCTGGTCCGTTAACTGGTCGCGCGCCTGTTGACTCATCATCAGATTCATCCCACTCACTCGCACGAGCGTCTTTACCGTCGATTTCAAATCGCGGCATATATCCGCTCCGTCCGGCACGTGACCTTTAAACTCTTCATCCCCTTCTCTCATGCTCGACACGGCGACCCATTCGTGCGGGATCAACGGCCGCGACCAGCCAGGCACGGGAATACTGAGGTTCACATTCGCATGCCAGTACGACGTGCCGCCGAGCGTGATGTTGCCGGCCTGGATTCCAGCTTCGTTTTTGCCCAGACTCCGCAACACTGGTCCAAACGGAAATCTCGTCACGTTTCGCGCGCTGAGCTCGTCGTAAAGAAACTGTCCCGACGGGCTGCCACCAAAGAAACGTGCGTAAGCGGGAACGTCGCCCCAGGTGCGGCCGGCGCCTGCGAGAACTTCGAGGCCGATTGTCGATTCGTTCTTCCTCGCTTCGCCGGGTTTCGCATCGGGGTATGAAGTCCAGCAGGGGCGACTGAGTTCGGGCGGCGAGATCTGGTGAAAATGTTTCTTTCTCGAGAGTACAAACTCCTTCCCGTACCCCGCGAGGGCAGCGAAACGCCGGTAAGAACCAGGCACGTCGGAAAAGCTGTTGTTCTCGTACCAGATCGCGGCGCGAGTCAATCCTTTCGCAACCGTGCCGTCGGCAAGCGCTCGCACCCTTAATGCACTCTCCGAGTTGATCTGCGGAGCAAAACTTCCGTCGCCACTGAAGAGTTGGTTACGCGACCACCGGTAACCACCACCGAGCTGAATTAACTTCACCGCGCTGTTTCGCAAACGCAGATCGGTGTTGAAGTCGAGCCATGCGGCGTTTCTGAAGTAATCGCCTTCGCCCTGAGGAACACGACTGGCTGCAAAGCCAAGATCCACCCCTGCGTCCTGCAAGAAGTTCAACGGCTTGGTCCGTGAAAAATTCAGCTCTGTAGACGTGTCGTAGTAACGCTCGGTCAACGACTTCAGTCCTCGCAATCGCAGGAGGAGTTTTGTGTCGCGTGCTGGAGGGTCGGCGGCTGGTTCTTCCTGTTGCGAAGAGGAGCCCGTGCCGCCGAATTCAAATGTTGCCTCCAGGTCTTCATCGGGGGCAGGTTGGACGGGTGTGGGAGCGGATACAGGCGCTACTTTTTCATGATCGCTTGCGAAGATCTTGCTGAGGTCGAGAAGATCGGTCGCCGTGTCGATCGAAGGCGCCGGTCCAAAACGTTGGTCCTGAGTGAACGCGAGATCAGGATTGAGTGCCAGCAACGGCCGCGGCATCGCTCCGTAGAGTGCGGCCAAACCGGATCTCGGGAAGAGCAG
>DASUPZ010000401.1:0-4514 GCA_036280855.1 Pyrinomonadaceae bacterium
GGCATTTCATCAACGACCCGGATTTCGTCACCCCCTCACGAACGATGAGCTTTATCGGCGGTTAGGACTGGTTATGAGCGTTAAAGTGGAAGCCACCATCGAAGACCTCCTCAAGGTCGATCAAAAAGCAGAAATTGTGAACGGAGAGATCCTCATCATGTCTCCAACTGGCAGTCTCCCCGGCTATGCGGCCGCGGAGATATTTTCCTCACTGCGGGAGTACAGCAAGCGTCGAAAGTCCGGACGTGCTGTCACCGACAACAATGCTTTTGTTGTGAATCTTCCGTACCGCAAGTCGTTTAGTCCGGATGCGGCGTTCTACGTCGGCATGGATTCGGGAATGAAGTTTTACCAGGGTGCGCCGGTGTTTGCTGCTGAGGTTCGTAGCGAAGGCGACTATGGACCACGTGCTGAACGCGCGATGGCGGCTAAGCGTGATGATTATTTCGCGGCTGGAACGCTCGTGGTTTGGGACGTGGATCTGTTGAGCGATGATGTCGTGCGCGTGTACCGCGCCAGCGATCCGCAGCGCGCAACAATTTACCGCCGGGGGCAGATTGCCGAAGTGGAGCCCGCCGTGCCTGGCTGGAGCATGCCGGTGGAAGATTTGTTTCCGGAAGATCTTAGCCGCGGATCACACGGATAAAAACCACGGATCAACTATATCGGCGCTGTCTGATCGATCTCCTGCACCACCCTCAGCGCCGACGACACCGCCCCCTGGATCCACGAAAACCACGGCGACAAATGCTCACCCGCGAAGTGAATTCTCCCCTCGCGCACACTCGCCGTGAAGAAGTCAGTCATTGAAACAATTCCCCACCCGCCACGCGACCACTCGTCTTCCAGCCAGCACTTCGATACCCCGCGCTCGAAATTTTCCCGAAGCCCCGGATAGATCTCGTTCAACTGCTTTAACGTCGTTCCAATTCGATCCTTCTCTTTCAGCTTCGTGATTCTCTCGCCCTCCGGCGCTCTCGCGTATGTCATCAAGATCCCGCGTGGCCCAGGTTGGTCCCACGTCGGCTGCCAGATCTCGATCCCGCCACTCGTAAACGCAAAACCATTGAGCCCCTTCTCTTCCCAGAACCGGTTCTTCGTTTGTAGATAAACTCGCGAGACCCCATCGTACGGAGTGTGTTTGATCACGTCCTTCTTGCGATTCGACAGCGCCGGCAACTCGAGCTTGCGTAACACCGAAAACGGAATCGTGCAGATGACATGATCTGCCGCGAGCGTTTGTGATCGACCCTCGCTCAAGAAAATCACTCGCGCCTCACTAGCATCCTGTTCGATCCTAACAACCGCCGCCCCGTACTGGATCTTCCCCGCAAGTTTTTCAGCTATCGCTTTCGGCAACAGGTCCATGCCGCCTTTGATCTTGTACCAGCGTGATGGCTTGCCGCCCAATTCCTCGCCATAGTGGTAGGTCATCGCAGCAGTAAAGCCATCGATTGGCACTTCTTCCCGGCTGCCACGATCAAACCGCACCGCGTTCAACGTGCTCGGATAGAACGGTTCGAGCGGAACATTGAATTCCTTCACATACTTCAGCGTGAGATTGTGAGTGTCAGGAATGCGTGCCGCGCCTGTTTCCGCAAATAGCCCATCCGAAAACGGCTCGCGCAGTGTGTAAACGCGCCCGCCAGGCCTCGTACGCGCTTCGAGAACACGCACGTCGTGACCGAGTTTCGAGAGTTCGTAAGCAGAAACGAGCCCGGCCATTCCAGCACCCAAAATGAGCACCTTCCTGGCCGGGCCGCTTAGGACTATGTTCGCCAACGCGCCGGTGAGCGGGCGTTGGCTCAAACCCGCTGCCGCAACTGCGACTGCGCTTCGCCTTAAAAACTGACGGCGATTCAAAGCCAAATTAATTTAACCTCTGGGTCGCGAATTCGTCGTCGTGTCTCTACGCGAGGGAGTTGGCGTAGGTTGCGCCGTTGGCTCCTCAGGCGGCTTGGCTGGCATGTCCGTCTTTGAAAATCTCGGCAGCAACTCATCGCGCGACGCGAGTTGATAAACTGCCCATGCGACGATCATCGCATCCTTCTTCACGTCTTCTTCAAGAATGCGTTCGTAAGTGTCGAGATTGGTGTGCCATGTGTGACTGTTATACTCAATCGGATCCTGGCCCAGGCCGATCCCGGGCAAGCCGGCCTGATTGAACGAAGTATGATCTGAACCACCAGTCCTGCGGCTACGTGACGTAACGACCCCAATCACGCCGTCGTCTTTGAACGGCGCAAGAATCTCGCGCAGGATGTTTGTCGATTCCGGTGGTCCAAACACGGAAGCCCCGCGCACACGACCCGTACCCGAGTCGATATTGAAATAGCCACCGAATTTTTCATAACCCGGTTTCGGATCTTCAAACGAACCGAAGTGTTGCTTGACGTAGGCAATCGAGCCGAGCAAGCCCTGCTCTTCGCCGCTCCAGAGCGCGACACGAATCGTGCGACGTGGCTTCACGCCGAGCGTTTTAAGAATGCGCGCAGCTTCCATCATGATCGCGCAGCCGATAGCGTTGTCGGTCGCGCCGGTCGCTGCATGCCACGAGTCGAGGTGGCCGCCGAGCATTATCACTTCATCAGCTTTGTCGGTGCCGCGAATCTCACCGATCGTGTTGTAAGACGTGCGGCCTTCAGGATAGGTGCGGTTGACGATATTAAACTCGAGCTCGACTTCCGTCCCGTCGTTGAGAATGCGAGTGATGCGTCCGAAGTCTTCATTACTCATCACCACTGTTGGGACCACTTTGTTAACGTCAAACGTACTGTTGTTGAAGGCGCGGATCTGTCGAAACTCTCGTCCCGCATCGTTAACTCTCACAGCGGCGCCGTTGTCTTTGAGAAACGCGTCGAGCTGCTGTGCGATCTGGCGGTTGTTGAGTGGCCGTGGCGCATTTGGCGCAGGTGATGGAGTTGGTGACGGCGTTGGAAATGCAGGCGGCCGTGCGTTTGGTCCATACCGGTTTTGGGCTTGCTCGTCGCTCATTCTTTTCGCCGGCGGATTGAGATTGACTGCGACAGTCGCAGGCCTGCCGACCAGTACGATGCGACCACGGACCTTCGCCTTGTGATTATTGAAAAACATCGTGAGCTGATCCTGTGTCGGTCGTTCGGGCAGGATCAACTGGTAAGCCTTTGCCTGGACCGTGCCTTTTGTGCTCGGCGTCCATGCGAGCACTTCGCACACGAGTGGATCTTTCACGGGCGAGACCAGGTGCGCGGTCAAACGCTCGTTCTGCCAACCCGGATGTTTGAAGTCCCACGGCTCGAGGTGTGCATTATCAAGTCCCCACGCAGTCATCTGTTTGACGGCCCACTCCGCAGCGGCCTTGTGGTTTGGCGAACCAGTCAGGCGAGGCCCATAAACGTCTGTAAACATGTGCATGGTCTTCATGATCTGCGAACGTTCCATCGCTTCTTTGCGAATTCGCGTCAGCATGTCGCCGCCGCCGTTCTGAGCGGCGATAGGGAGCGACAGGAGCGAAAAGATCATCAACAGGGCGACTACGCGACGTTTCAGCATGTGTTTTGTCTCCGGGAGAACGGTTGGGTTGGATTGCCAGCGCCGGAGATTATAGACTACATCGTTAATAATTGGAGAATCTCAATGACCGCAGGAATCAAACCACAACCAAGCGATACGTCTGAAAGCAATCCTCTGCCAAATTCCCGCCGTGTTTACGTCCAGGGAAAACTGCCCGGCGTGCGAGTTCCCTTCAGGGAAATTGCGCAAAACCCTTCTCGCAACTTCGATGGGACGTTGGCGCCAAATCCGCCCGTGCGTGTCTACGACACGAGTGGATCATGGGGCGACAAGGACGTCGAGTGCGACGTCCGCGAGGGACTGCCACAACTGCGGCGTGACTGGATCACCAGTCGCGGCGACGTTGAAGAGTACGAAGGCCGCGAGCCCCGACCGATCGACGATGGTTATCTCACCTTCGACGCCGCCAAACGCGCTCGCGTGAAGGACGTCGGCAGGCTCGAGGACTTTCCGACGCTGCGCCGCTCGGTGTTGCGTGCGAAGACGGGTTCGTGTGTCACGCAACTTCACTACGCGCGCCGGGGAATCATCACGCCCGAAATGGAGTTCATTGCGATTCGCGAGAACCTCGGACGTGAAAGTGCGTTGGAAGCTGAGGGCGCGCCGCGCGATTCGTTGTTGCATCAACATCCCGGACAGTCGTTTGGTGCTCAGATTCCGCTTTACGTCACTCCTGAATTCGTGCGCGATGAAGTGGCGCGTGGCCGTGCAATCATTCCCGCGAACATCAACCATCCGGAGTCGGAGCCGATGATCATCGGGCGCAACTTCCTGGTGAAGATCAACGCCAACATCGGAAACTCAGCGGTTGCTTCGTCGATCGAAGAAGAGGTCGATAAGATGCGTTGGTCCATCCGTTGCGGGTCGGACACAGTGATGGACCTTTCCACCGGCAAGAACATTCACGCGACGCGTGAGTGGATCATCCGCAACTCGCCAGTCCCAATCGGCACTGTCCCGAT
>DASUPZ010000402.1:0-4237 GCA_036280855.1 Pyrinomonadaceae bacterium
GTCGCGTGCGCGGACCTGAGCTTTCTCTTTCAAACCTCGCACCTCGAGCTTGATTGCCCGAAACTTGCCATCGCGAGCTTTGTTGGTTGGATAGTAACCCAAACTGTAAAGCGTGCCGATGTCAGCAGCCACGCGCGCAAAAGCAGCTCTCGCGTCGGCGAGTGTCGCAGCGACAAAACTTCTGCCACCCGAAACCTTCGCCAGGTCGTTCATCTCGCGCCGCGCGAGATTGTACAACTCGCGGCTGATCGACATTCTTTCAAACGGGCCCATCCGGCAGAAGTCGTCGAAGTCTTCGGCTTTTGCGCGGGGCACAAACAGTTCGCGGTAACGTTGCAACTGTTTTCGTGAAAGCGCGAGGCGGCCATCGTCGCGGCAATCCCTCATCAGTCGATCTTCGACGAAGTCTTCAGTGTTGACCTGGATGAAGTAACAAGCAATTCCGGCGCGCGAAAGTTTCAGTTTCGCTGCCGCGTAATCCGAGTTGCTCGTCGAATCCACGCCGTCTGTTAACGCGACCACGGCACGCCGGCCACGAAATTCATCCGCAGGCGCATCGCGAAAGATGTTGTCTGCGATGCGCTGGAGTGCGTCGTAGTAGGGCGTGCCCTGGCTGGCGCCGAGGTTTTCGATTGAGGCGCGTAACTGTTCGCGATCGTCCGTCAGGGGGCTTAACACTTCAACGGCAGCCACCTGCTCCGTAAACGTTTGCGTCCCATTGAAGGCGACGATGCCGACGCGATCGCCCGGACGCAATGCTTCGATAAAACTGTTTGCAGCCGAACGTATCAATGCCACGTCATCACGTGTCGAACCTGACGTGTCGAGCAACAGTGCGATCTCGAACGGGGTGTCTGTCGTGCCGAAGTTGGCGATGGTTTGTGATTCGCCGTCTTCGATCACGCGGAAATTCTCTGGTTTCAGACCTGAAAGCGGGCGTCCGGAACTGTCGGTCACGACTGCCGGAACTGAGACGAGCTGAGTCTCGACTCTGACGACGTCGCCTTCATCGACTTCATCCGCGGGCGGAGGAGTTTTCTTCTGTTCAGGGGTTTGTTCGTTCCCGTTGACCCGGCGCGGTCGTTGTGCAGGTTGTTGAGTGGTCTGCTGCGCTCCTGTGTCGATTAAGACAGACCACAGGACGGCACTGAACACAGCAACGAGGAGAACGATCCGTTTCGGCAAACTACGACTGGCTTTAGTAAATATTGACATGGTGACAAAACTGGATGGGCTCTCGTGGGAAGAATATAAACCGCAAGCGCTCGAACTGCAAAACCGCTTTTGGAGTATTGCGGCGAAAAGGCGGATGTTCGCAAAACGCCGAAGGCGTTCGCTAATTGTAGCCCAGGGTTGGAGCGCAGCGACAACCCTGGGAGTAGAACAAAAATAGTCACTGAACCCTGCAAGGGTTCGCCAACTGCTCAACCCTTTCAGGGTTTGGTCACGATTTTAAATTTCTTTCCCAGGGTTGTCGCTGGCGCTCCAACCCTGGGCTGAAATTAGCGAACGCCTTCGGCGTATTAACCCAAGTCAAACCAGCTTGACACTCCTGCCTGCTTCTCTTAGCATGGCGATTCCTTGGGATTCAGGACTGACGGCAGGGTTGGTCCTGGCGCAGGCACGTACGTCAATGGTAGACGGCTTCCCTTACAAGGAAGAGGTTGGGGGTTCGAGTCCCTCCGTGCCTACCAAACGGTTTGAAATGCGGAGTCGTAGTTCAGTTGGTTAGAACGCCGGCCTGTCACGTCGGAGGTCGCGGGTTCGAGTCCCGTCGGCTCCGCCACTTTTCTGATTACCGCCTCACCAGAGATTTGTTTTCCTTTCAGGCTCCGGAACCACGGATCTGCACGGATTGCAGAATGAGATCAACACAGATCTTACTTTCCTTTGTACTACTCACACTCTCGTCAACTGCAACATTCGCTCAACAACCCATTGCCGTAAACACCAGCGAAACACGCGCGCGTAATCTCACTGAAGCTCTCCTCAGAGACGCACTTTCCCTCAACCGCCACGACAAAGCGATGCTGTATGCCCGGTTGGCTGAGGTCTGGTCCGAACACGATCCTCAACGTGTTCGCAAGTGGTTTGTCCGTGCGGTCGAGATTGTTGAGGCTCCTCCGCTAAGCAAAACCGAGGAAGTTTGCCAGCGCACCTCTGCACGAACGTTAATGAGCTTCGTTGCTGATGGAGACAAAGCACTCACCGCCAGGCTTGTCGCTGTCATGGAAACGAGTAAGCAGGAGCAAGACCAGGCCGACCGGTTCGAGAATGCGCATGCCCTTGCAACGGCAGGATTGACCATAGCGAACAGAGATCCGAAAGCTGCGCGTCTACTGGCGGAGAAGTCTTTGATGCTTGGAGTTTCTCACCGTGTAGCATTACTGCTCTGGGCGATTAAGAAAAATGACGCAAACGAGGGTGACAAACTGTTTCAGCACATTCTCGGACTGGCCAACACTCGTGCTGATTACTTCCTGTTCAGCATGCTTTCAATTGCGGTTCTTAATGGACCATTCTCGGCGGACAAACATAGAAATCTTCTCGTTCGATCTTTGGCTGACGTGATTGCACAGAAGGAGCAGGGTGGAAGTAACGAAGCCGTGTTTTGCGGTCCTCAACCATTGTTGCCGCCGTTGCTTGCTGATGTCGACCGTCTCCTGCCGGAATTTTCCCAACGAGCCAGGATGAGTATTTCACGCTGCGAGCGGACACGAAACAAAGCCGCCAACCTGGACCAGGACCAGCGTGATGTAGCCGTCCCACGAACAATCGACGAGTTTTTACGTGCCGCACGAGATACGAAAGATCCGGTTCAACGCACCCGTCACCTCGCGCAGGCTGTGCAATTGGCTGCTGCGGAGAAAGACTTCGACCGGGCATTAAACATTCTCGATTCAATGGACGACGCAGATAAAAACCTCTTCAGCGATAGTTGGGAAAGCTGGCGTTGGGATTACGCGGCTTCGGCGGCTTGCAAATATCGCACGAATGATGATTTTGCTGGCATGAATAAAATCATCGATAGCACTCCCATCAACCTGCGTGCGTTAGCTCGCATGGCGCTGGCGAGCTGTGAGGCGGTGAACAATGAAGAGGAACTAACAAATCTGCTTGAATCAGCCAGAAAGGATTTGGAAAGAGCGGATCCCTCGAACCAACCGATGTGGTACATGAACCTGGTTAAGATTCACACAAAAAGATCCCTGGCTACGGCCCCGGAAATATTCTTTCAAGCAGTTACCGCGATCAACCGGGCCGCGAAAGAGCGAAAAGACGAGTGTCCTACCAGCACCACTGATCCCACTGTGCTGAGCAATCAAATACTCCTGGATCAATACAAGTTACCGGTCTCAGTAATGGAAGAGGATGAAGCCGGCGTACTTGATGCGATTAGCTCGATCCAACCGGGTGACATAAGAGCTGCTTTGCGACTCAATCTCCTCAAGGCAGTTTTGGAACAACAGCCAATCGAGAAAAGAGGCAAATCACCTTCTGCCGGGAACACACCATAAACTCCTTCCAGTGTGTCTGAACACAGACAATTGCTAAGCGTCAACGCCGCTAAAATCCGCAATAAAAAAGTGAATTCTTTGCCCCTTGACTTCGCGTGAATTCGGCTTACACTTCCGCACTCTCCTCGCTCAATCAACCCCGACATCGGTTAAGAAAAATACTCAACCACTGTCTTTCGACGTGAGCCTCGTCGCGTCGTTCAGGCGGTAGCCTAACCTCAGAAAGGAGACTCACATGAATTCAACAAGGATCTATCTCGTCGTTTTGAGCATTTTCGCTCTCTTACTGTTCTCGCTTCCAATATCCGCTCAACGCAGCACACCGGTTCAACAACCCTCGAAGTTCAAAAAGGTCGCGAACGCGATTCCCAACAGCTACATCGTTGTGCGCAACGATGACTCCGTGTCTCGAAATGAAACCGCAGATGTTCGTCGAGCTCAGGTGAGCGCTATTGCCAACAACTTTGCGCAAGCTCACGGTGGTCAAGTCGGGTTTATCTACGAATCCGCGCTTACGGGATTTTCGATTCAACTGCCAAACGAAGCTGCTGCCATCGCCATCAGTCGCAGCCCGCGAGTGAAATACGTTGAAGAAGACGCGCGCGGCAGCGTAGTCGATACACAATTCTTTCCACCCTGGGGCCTCGATCGAATCGACCAACCACTTGAATAGTTTCGGGAATCCGGCGAACCAGAACGGCATCAATTCTCTAATTGAC
>DASUPZ010000403.1:0-8985 GCA_036280855.1 Pyrinomonadaceae bacterium
TGTGCGATAGCAGTCGCAAATCTATTTCTGACTGAGCAAACGATCGATGTCGTCTACATTCTCAGGATGCTAACGTCGGCCTCGCTCTTCTTCCTTGGGCCAGGCGCATATTCGGTGGATGCAAAACTGTTTGGACTTCAAGTCACTGTCGTCCCTCCACGCAAACCCTCTTCCTGATTCCTAATCTGCGTTCATTCGCGAAAATCCGCGGCTAACTCTTTCGTCCGAGTTATCAACCACTAACACCATTGAGTGATCTTTCTCTCGCCTCAATTAGGGTTTCGGGAGAAAACGACAACGCGCAGAATCTCACCATCACAGAGGAGGAAGGGCCATGAAAAGGATTACGTTCTTGCTGGTTGCAGTCGCAACACTCGTTGGTGTTGTAAGTTTCACCGCAACTGCATCTCGAAACGTTGATGAAGAGGAAGCCCCGATCTTCGTCACAACAATTCCCGCCGGATACCGCGATTGGCGTCTGATCTCGGTGGCTCACGAAGAAGGCGATCTCAAGGACATCCGCGCAATCCTTGGCAACGACATAGCAATCGATACTTATCGCGCAGGAAAACTTCCCTTCCCGGAAGGCGCCATCATTGCGCGAATAGCCTGGAACCACGTTCCGTCAGAGGAGAACAACAAAGTCTTTGGCCGTGAGCAATCATTCGTCGCCGGATCCGAACCGCCCTGGTATCTCCAGTTCATGGTGAAGGATTCAAAAAAGTACGCAGCAACAGGTGGGTGGGGCTACGCCCAATTTGATAAGGACGGGAAACCCGGCCCTGAATCAGATCTCAAGAAGTGCCACCCCTGTCACCAGGCGATCAAAGAACGCGACTTCGTCTTCACCAAGTATTCACCTTGATCCGGATCAGTAACAAAAAAGGAAACCCAGAAGATGATCACGCACAAATCAATTACAGCTTTCGTCCTGTTCACGACAGCGTTTGCGATGTGGCTCGGCGTGTTGAGTTCACTCGACCACGCACAAGCGATGACCCAATCACAGGCAACTCAGCAAAGCAGCGACAGGAACGCAATACGGCCGTTTCGAGTGAGTATCGCGGAGGAGAAGCTCGTCGATCTTCGACGCCGGATCGCCGTTACCCAATGGCCGGAGAAGGAGACAGTCGCCGACCACTCGCAAGGCGTGCCGCTCGCCGCGATGCGCGAACTCGCGCGCTATTGGGCCACTGATTACGACTGGCGCAAGTGCGAAGCGAAACTGAACGCGCTGCCGCAATTCATCACAGAGATCGACGGGCTCGACATTCATTTCATTCACGTTCGTTCAAAACATCCAAATGCATTGCCGCTCATCGTGACGCATGGATGGCCGGGTTCAATCATCGAGCAACTGAAAATTATCGCTCCACTCACTGACCCAACAGCGTTCGGCGGTAAAGCCGAAGACTCCTTCGACGTCGTCATTCCGTCGATGCCCGGCTACGGTTTCTCGGGCAAACCGGCGAGCACCGGGTGGGGCCCTGAGCGCATGGCGCGGGCGTGGGCAGAACTAATGAAGCGTCTCGGCTACACGCGCTACGTCGCCCAGGGCGGCGACTGGGGAGCGTTTGTCGTCGATCAAATGGGTGTGCAAGCACCTGCGGGATTGCTCGCCATCCACACAAACATGCCTGCCACCGTCCCTGCTGACGTCGACAAGGCTCTCGCGCTCGGCGAACCACCGCCATCCGGTCTTTCGCGCGAAGAGAAGCTCGCGTACGAGCAACTGGTGCGAACATTCAAGCAAGTTGAATACGCGAAGATGATGGCGGCGCGCCCGCAAACCCTGTACGGCATTGCGGATTCACCTGTGGGGCTGGCAGCGTGGCTTCTTGATCACAATGATGCTGACGGTCAGCCGGCGGCGGCGGTCTATTCAGCTCTGACCCGAACCACGAGCGCCACAGGCGAACTGACACGCGACGAAATTCTCGACAACATCACGCTTTACTGGGTGACGAATACCGGAGTCTCATCGTCGCGTCTCTACTGGGAATACAAGGGAGGCTTTTTCAACACCAAGGGCGTCTCGATCCCCGTCGCCGTCAGCGTCTTTCCCGGCGAGCAATACGAAGCGCCGCGGAGTTGGACCGAAAAGGCATATCCCAGGCTCATCTATTACAACAAGGTTGAGAAGGGCGGCCATTTCGCAGCGTGGGAACAACCGCGAATCTTCGTCACGGAATTGCGCGCGGCGTTCAGATCAGTTCGCACACCCGAGAGTTCGAAGTTAAGTCAGTGAGTAAAAGGAAGCTGATGAGAAAGTTTTTGGACAAACAACAGAACATGCTGATCGGGATCGTTGTTGGCATTGTTATCGTAGCGGCATCGACTTACGCCAGCGGTCTCTCCAGACTATTGCTGAGAACGTTTCACAGCAGCACTGAGTACAAAAGTTCGGAATCTGCCAACTGTTTTTCTGTTGGATAAACAAGGACGAATTCGATGGATGCACGTTGGTGAAGGAGCGTATGGCAAGACCGAGCAATTGATTCAGCAGCTACTCGCCGAAAAAGAAACATAGCGAAGAAAACAAATTCACCCCATGCGCCAACTGTAGGGGCGGCCACGGAGGGCCGCCCCTACAGTTGTTTCCACACCTGGTGTAATACCTGAATAACTCCATTGAGTAACTTTCCGCTCGTACCATTTAGGGTTTCGAGAAAAACCGAGTAAGCGCAAAATTCTTTCATCATCGAAATCGCAGTGCGAGGAGAATTTGGACCGTGAACTCAGGAATAAAAATCATCAAGTGCGACCGCGCAAACGTTTTGCAAACCTCTCCACTGCGTCCGGATGAAAAGACTATCCAACCGAGCCAGCGCGAGATTGCGGGCACAATCAAGAACTGGATTGCAGACCTGGCACAACGAAGGCGCGCTGACGAACTTACCGCGCGCACGCGATTTCTTGCTGCAACTCATTCGTAGGTGAAATGACGGAGACGAAAAGGAGAGAGACGATGAGCACGATTACAACGAAAGACGGAACACAGATTTATTACAAAGACTGGGGCATCGGCCAGCCCGTAGTCTTCAGTCATGGCTGGCCACTTACCGCCGATGCCTTTGAGGACCAGATGTTCTTTCTCGCCTCGAATGGTTATCGATGTATCGGCCTCGACCGAAGAGGTCACGGCCGTTCAGACCAAACCTGGCATGGCAACGATATGGATACCTATGCCGATGATCTCGCGGCGCTTATGGAGAAGCTGGACCTGAAGGATTCAATCCAGGTGGGCCATTCTACGGGAGGCGGCGTCGTCGCCCACTACATCGGCCGCTATGGCACAGGACGCGTCGCAAAGGCCGTGCTTATCAGCGCTGTCCCGCCGCAAATGGTGCAGACTCCGGATAATCCAGGCGGCATACCGATTGAAGTTTTTGACGGTCTTCGAAAGAGCATCCAGGCCGACCGCAATCAATTCTGGAAAGACTTTTCCAACATCTTCTATAGCTTGAATCGCCCCGGAGCGAAGATCTCCGAGGGTGTGGCGGGCTCGTTCTTCAACCAGTGCAGCATGGCCGGCTTCCCTGCCAGCTATCTCGGGATCACGGCGTTCTCGGAAACAGATTTCAACGAAGATCTTAAGAAGTTTGACGTGCCTACGCTCATCATGCACGGCGACGACGACCAGGTAGTACCGATCGCTGTTTCCGCGCTCCGCTCGGCCAAGATCATCAAGGACGCAGTCCTCAAAGTTTACCCCGGATTGCCACACGGCATGTGTCAGACGCACAAGGATCTCATCAATGCTGATTTGCTCGAGTTTGTAAGTGCAGCAAAGACGAGCTCTCAAACGGCCTGAGTCCAAATTTCGAGGGTCGCTGGGCCATACCGGGCCTGGCGACCAGAAGAGGGTTGATCATGAACAAGAAGACATTGATGTTGGTTCTACTATTTCTTATGACGGGCACGCTGATGGCCCAGGAACCCACGATCACACCGCTCATGTCGAAAGATCTGGCGAACCTTCCCGGCAAAGAAGTCCTGATGATCACAGTCGAGTATCCGCCGGGCGGCGCGGACCCGATTCACCGTCACGATGCACAGGCGTTTGTTTATGTGCTGGAAGGCTCAATCGTGATGCAGGTGAAAGGTGAAAAGGAAGTGACGCTGAGACCGGGCCAGACATTCTATGAGGCCCCCGACCATGTTCATCTGGTGGGCCGGAATGCAAGCAGTACCAAACCCGCAAAGTTTCTGGTTTTCCTGATTAAGGACAAAGGTGCTCCGGCCCTCGTCCAAGTGTCGAAATGAATTCACAGATGAGGAGATTAACTATGACGAAGAGTATGAAGGTTGTTGTTATTGGCGGCACCGGGCTCATCGGGTCGAAGGTCGTAACAAAGCTTCGTGAGCGTGGTTACGATATCGTTGCTGCGTCGCCAGACTCGGGAGTAAATACTGTGACCGGCGAAGGACTTGCCGAAGTGCTTGAGGACGCGTCGGTGGTCGTCGACGTGTCGAATTCGCGGACGTTCGACGATGCGGAGGTAATGAATTTCTTCCAGACATCAACTCGCAACCTGCTCACGTACGAAGCTGCGGCAGGTGTGGGCCATCACGTGGCATTGTCTGTCGTCGGCTGTGACGGTCTGCCCGACAGCGGCTACTTCCGTGCAAAGGTCGCTCAGGAGAAGCTGATCAAAGAATCATCGATCCCTTATTCGATCGTGCGAGCGACGCAGTTCTTCGAGTTCATGAAGGGCATCGCGGACGCTGCTACCGAAGGCAACACGGTTCGCTTGCCGTCTGTCGGTTTCCAGCCGATCGCGGCCGACGATGTCGCCAAGGTAGTAGCGAAAACCGCTATTGGATCGCCGCTGAATGGAATGGTTGAGGTGGCGGGACCCGAGCAGTTCCGTTTCGATGAAATGATTCGCATGCGTCTCAGCGCCGGCAAGGATCCGCGCGACGTTATCGTTGACCCGCACGCACGTTACTTCGGTGCTGAGTTAAGCGAGCGATCACTTGTTCCGAACGATGGAGCGCTGCTCGCGGAGACCCGCTTCGAAGAGTGGCTGACTGGTTCTGTAAGTGAGAACCCGCCAAGCCCACGGCCGACAGTTATGGCAGCGACGCGATAGGAACGCGCGTGCTCGAACAGTTGGGAGATTCACAATGACCGAAGAACATTTGCAATTGCTGATAACACTTGATGATCCAGTAAATCCACCGGAAGAGGATACTTTCAATCATCTTGTGGCGAACAACCTCGGGTACTGGTTTGCTCAGCGCTTTCCGGAATGGCGACGGTTGGACCAGCGGCAGAAGCCATTAGCGATAGTGACGGTAACCATCGTTAACGCAGGAGGACCACAACAATGAAATGCTGTTCGCATTTATTCGAAATCAACGATGTTACTCCGAAGACCCCGAACGGTTGTGAAGAGTGTTTGAAAATCGGTGACCAATGGCTGCATTTGCGACTTTGCCAGACATGTGGTCACGTCGGCTGCTGTGATGATTCAAAGAACAAACACGCGACGAAGCATTTTCACGCGACGAATCATCCCATCATCAAATCTTTCGAGCCGGGTGAGGATTGGGGCTGGTGTTACGTTGATGAACTGTTTTTCCCGTCGTTTCCAGGATCGTTCACGACTTCCTGGTGCGGTGTGCTCGGCGCAACCACCTGAACAGGATTGCAATGATTAACAGGATTCACATGTAAATCCTGCGAATCCTGTTAATCCTGTCTAACCAGCTTGCTCAATTCGCGCAACCACAGAACCGAGCTCGCCACCGCCGCGCAATAGAGCCAATCTCTAGAACTTAAGCTCGTCGTCGAAAACGCCTGCTGCAAAAACGGCACGTAAATCACGGCTACTTGCAACAGCAGCGACAACAGCACCGCCCCCCACAACCACTTGTTAGAAAAAAATCCGGCGAATGCACTACGTTCATCCGAACGCGCGTTGAAGACGTTAAAGAGTGAGAAGAACATCAACGTTGTAAAAGCCATAGTTTGTCCGTAACGCATGTTGCCTGAACCTTCGATCAGGCCGCCCGGCAAACTGGAGTCGAGTACGACCAGCGTTCCTGCTGCAATGATCGCGCCGACGAACAAGATGCCCATCCACATTCTGCGCGTAATCACTCCTTCATTCCTCGGGCGCGGCGGTTTCTGCATCAGACCCGGTTCAGCGGGATCGACGCCGAGTGCGAGCGCCGGAGCACCATCCGTTACGAGGTTGATCCAAAGGATTTGAGTCGCCAGCAGCGGCAGCACCACGCCGCCGCCACCTGCAGCCGTCAGCCCTATGGCATCAGCGAACAGCACGCCAAAGAACATCGTCATCACTTCGCCGATGTTCGACGAAAGCAGGTAGCGCAGGAACTTGCGTATGTTCGAGAAGATGGCGCGACCCTCTTCTACTGCCGCGACGATGGTCGCGAAATTATCGTCAGCCAGCACCATGTCGGCTGCTTCTTTGGAAACGTCCGTGCCTGTGATGCCCATCGCTACGCCGATATCGGCAGTCTTCAACGCAGGCGCATCGTTTACGCCGTCGCCCGTCATTGCTACCGTTGCGCCGTTAAGCTGTAACGCGTCCACGATCCGCAACTTGTGTCCGGGGTTGACGCGCGCGTAGACCGACACTTGCTGAACTGTCCACTCGAGTGTTTCTTCCGTCATCTGGTCCAGTTCCGCACCCGTGACCGCTTGCCCGTTTTCAGCGATGCCGAGTTCTTCGGCAATGACGACGGCGGTTCTCGGATGATCGCCCGTAATCATTATCGGGCGAATACCCGCAGCCCTGGCGCGCGCAACTGCCATCTTCGCCTCGTGGCGCGGCGGATCAATCATGCCGATCAATCCCAGAAAGACGAGTTCATGCTCGATGCGTTCATCGACCTTCTCACGTACGAAGGCATCTTTCGGCAGCGAGCGGAAGGCAACTCCGAGCGTACGCAGAGCTTCACCGGCGAGTTCTTCATTAATCTTCAAAATCTCTGTGCGACGTTCCCCTGTCAGAGGTGTGCTTTCACTTCCGACAAGCTCGTGCGAACAGCGTCCCAGCAAGACGTCGGGCGCGCCTTTGGTGAACGCGAGCAGGCGCTCCTGTCTTTCGGCGTCCGTATGAACTGTGCTCATTAATTTACGTTCGGACGAGAATGGGACCTCCGCGATGCGCGCGAACCGTGCATCCTGACATTCATCTTCCAATCCGACTTTGTGCGCAGCGACGATCAATGCGCCCTCGGTGGGATCGCCCTGCACAGTCCAGCGCTCGTCATGCTCTTGTAAGACTGCATTGTTCGCGCGATCGGC
The DNA here is from genome assembly GCA_036280855.1 of Pyrinomonadaceae bacterium. Lineage (GTDB taxonomy): Bacteria > Acidobacteriota > Blastocatellia > Pyrinomonadales > Pyrinomonadaceae > PSRF01. The sequence continues at coordinate 7,286 of DASUPZ010000403.1, forward strand.
GGCGGAGAGAGCTCGCACCAGCTCTAACCGGAGTGGACCATCAACGTCTCCTCCTCCATCTCGATGCACTTCGCCTTCAGGAGCGTAACCCGTGCCGCTCAAACTTACGCGCCCGCTTGCGGTGACGACCACGCGCACTGTCATCTCATTCTTCGTGAGTGTTCCGGTTTTGTCTGAGGCAATAATATTCGCGGAACCGAGGGTCTCCACCGCTGCGAGGTGTCGCACGATGGCATCTCTCCGCGCCATTCGCTGCACGCCGAGCGAAAGCACTGCTGTCACCACCGCAGGTAAGCCTTCAGGCACTGCCGCAACCGCAAGCGCCACACCTAAAATAAGGACGTCAAAAATCGCCGAGAATCCGCGCACGTCTTCGACCAGCACGATCGTGGCGATCATCACGACTGCAATCACCACGACGATGATGCCGAGAAGTTTACCGGTGCGGGCGAGTTCCTCTTGTAACGGCGTGGTTTCCGTCGGAGCTTGTTTCAGCAGTCCGGCGATCAGTCCCATCTGGGTCTGCATGCCGGTCGCCGTAACAACTGCTTTTCCGCGCCCGTAGGTGGCCGCGGTGCCGCTGAAGACCATTGTGTGCCGGTCGCCGAGTCCCACGTCTTCGGCAATCGGCTCCACGTCTTTTGCTACCGGCAGGCTCTCGCCGGTCAATGCAGCTTCCGCTGTTTGCAGTGCTGTTGCTTGAAGCACGCGGCCGTCGGCGGGAATGGTGTCGCCCTCTTCGATAAGGATGATGTCGCCGGGAACGAGTTCGGCGGCTGCGATGCTCTGCCGCTCGCCGCCGCGAATAACGTTGGCGTGTGCCGCCGATAGTTGTCGCAGCGCCGCGATCGCAGATTCCGCACGTGACTGCTGAACGTAGCCCAGGATCGCGTTGAGCAGCACGACGGCAAAGATCGCCGTTGCTTCGTAAGGCAGGGCGGACTCGCGCTCATACACCCACAGGCCTGCCGAAATCACAGTCGCGATGAGGAGCAGGACGACAAGCACGTCCTGAAACTGCGCGAGAAACTTTTTCCACGCCGGCACGGGCTTTTCGGCAGTCAACTCGTTTCGGCCGTATTTTTCGAGACGCGCGTGGGCTTCCGCTTCGCTCAAACCCAACCGTAGATCGGTACTGAGCGCAGCCACGACTTCATCAACGGTCTGCTGATATGGTTCCGTCGGTTTGGGTTGGGGTTTAGTAGCGCTCATGGCCGTGGCAGTGTTAGTCATTACTTTAATCGGTAGGTTAGACCATCTTCAAACTGGGGGCTTGCTAAAACTGGCGGGCGTCAACGTGTCAACTGACTTCAGTCGCTGAGTACCAGGAGGATCAGTAAGGCGACAAAACCAACGACCAGCAGCAGACCGTTGAACTGCGGCGAGCCGTAGAATGCCTCCGGGATCATCGTTTCCGAGACTAGCGCAAGGATCGCGCCCGCCGCGAATGCCTCGACCGTCCCGCGGAACACCGGTCCGGTGCCGCGGAACACGATCCCCGCAAGCGCCGCTGCAAGGCTGATCGTGAAGACGATTCCAATCCACACGCCAAATACGTAGCGCGCAGACCGTACCGCGCGCCGCATTCCGGCGCTGCTCGATAAAGCTTCGGGAATGTTGGCCAGAAAAAATGCTGTGACTGTTCCCAGGCCGGGCGCACCTTGTTGCAGCACGCTCAGCCCGAGCACGAGTCCTTCAGG
>DASUPZ010000404.1:0-4160 GCA_036280855.1 Pyrinomonadaceae bacterium
GGAAGTGATTCGCTATCGGATCAGATTTTGTCGGTGGCCAGGCAAGCCGCGGCGCAAGCGAAGGTGGACCAGTCGCTGCTTGTCGGGATTACAGCGGTTGCCTTTATGACGATCAGGCAAGCGGGTCTGGAGGCGTTTGAAAAAGCACCCGGCAGCATGCTGATCGATAAGAAGCATGCGCGTAAGTCGCCGGGCGACGTGTTGCGCGAACGCGCGGTGGATGATAGTCAGGGTTTACTCGGTTTTCTGAAAACAGTCGACAAGAAGTGGACCGTCACATACGACGAGAATGACGGGCGTGCAAAGTACCGGCTGAACCATGTTCAGGATCTGGCGTGGGGCGCCGCTGACGATCGTTCGCGCAACTGGCGCGAGCTCGATCCACGACGCGTCGAAGGACCGATTCCTGTCGAGTGCCGTTCAGCATCGTGTGGAACGTGCTGGGTTGGCGTCCTCGGCGGCGCGGAGAAACTTTCGGACGTTAACGCGCGTGAAGGAAAGAAGATCAAGGAGTTTGGGTACATCGATACGTCAGAAGCCAGGCCGTTGATTCGGCTGGCCTGCCAGGCACAGGCGCTCGGCGCGGTTTCGATCGTCATTCCGCCCTGGAATGGTGTGTTTGGGAAGTATTTGAAGGGTTTGCGGGAGGACTAAGCTGCAAGCACAGTTGTCCCGCACATCTCGCGGCATGCCCTTGCTCTATGTTTTTGCCGCGGCTTTTCTTTGGAGCACGGGCGGGCTGTTCATCAAGTGGACCGAGATCTCCGCGTTCGCGGTCAATTTCTATCGCTCATTTTTTGCCGGGCTCACTGTCGCCATTCTCACCAGGCGTGAGGGCTTTGGTCTGAACAGCGTCACGCTTATCGCGACCCTTCTCTACGCCGCGCTCGTCATACTTTTTGTTCTCGCAACGAAGCAAACGACAGCGGCGAACGCGATATTTCTACAGTACACGGCGCCGGTTTATGTGCTGATCTTCGAGCCGCTGATGTACAAGGAAAAGTTTCGTTCGCGCGATCTGGTTACAGTGCTGGTCTGTTTGGGCGGGATGGCGTTGTTTTTTGTGGGCCAACTTCGCCCGCAGGACGTGTCGGGAAATCTGATGGCGCTGGCATCGGGGCTTTTCTTTGCGTTTTACTTTTTGATGCTGCGCCATCCGCGGGCGCGTGAAGTAAACCGCGCGTCGTCGGTGATCTACGGAAATCTGATCGTGTTTATAATTACCGCGCCGTGGGGTATCGCAGCGTTTTCGAGCCTGGCACCGGACGACGTATTTGCTGTCACCTACCTCGGCGTGGTCCAGCTCGGCATCTCATACGCACTTTTTACAACCGGCATGGCACGTGGCGTGAGGTCACTTGACGCAGGGATCATCTGCTACATCGAGCCCGCGCTAAATCCAGTGTGGGTCTATTTATTCCTGAAGGAAACACCCTCGCGCTGGGCCCTCCTCGGCGGCGCAATAATCATCATGGCTGTGATTATTCACACGCTCGTCGATGCACGATCGAAACGGACGGCCACACCGCTCGAAGCGGCGCATGACTAGTCGCCAAAGATCTCGCCGACCCTGACGACAAATCCGGCAAGAACTTCCGATCTCATCTGGTCGTCACTCTCCAGCACAACGCTCGGTGCAAAACGATCGCCCCTTAAGACGCGCACCTCAATCAATCGCGAGGCTTCGTCTATCAGCCACAACTCCTTCACACCTAGCGCAGCGTACGTATCGGCTTTTGTGTTCCGGTCGTAGATTGCTGAGCCGGGGGAGATCACTTCGATCACAAGATCGGCGGTGGTTATGTGTCGAGGATACTCGGGATCGAGCGCAGCTTGAGTATCAGCCGCCACATAAAACAAATCTGGTTCAAGCCAGCTATTTGGTCCCTTCATGATTCCCGCGCGCGGGATGTAGAGCGTACCTGTGTCGCCACTCTTGATTAGATAATCATTGAGCAGGCGGTTCAGCCGGCTGGTTGTGATGTTATGTAAAGGCCCAGGAGGGGGTGTCATGTAGAGGACTCCTGCGATTAATTCTAGTTTTGAACGGTCTGGCGGATCGGGAAGCTCCCAAAACTCTTCGAGCGTGTACGTCTTGACTAATGGTGATGTGCTTACCCAGGCCATACAGTTACTCCGATGAGGATCTAGTTGCCGCGAATTATAACATCCAAAGCGGGCGGCTGTCGTAATAACTCGGCGAGCGGTCCGGGTGGCGCTGTTTGTATTTGTGATAGCGCGCGAGGAGTTTTTGATAGCGCGTGTCGGAAGAGCGAAGGGGTTTGTGGGGAATGGAGCGCAGGTGGTCCTCGATCTTTATCATCCTCCGCGGTGAGAAACGCCAGTCGTAGCTGCCTAACTCGTAAAGACTCGTTAGACCATAACTCTTCAGCCGCCCAGTGAAATCGACATAAGGATCGAAATAACTCCACGCCAGATCTCGGACAGACCGAAATACCGGCTTGCGGCCATGAAGCCCAATGTCGCGAGACCTCGCGACCGAACCCCACCGCCCATTCTGTTTGAAAACAAAAATCACGTGGTCCAGCAAATCCACCGACTCGAGATCCAGCAGCAACGGCGGGTAGCCATGTTGCTCCAGGATAACTGCCGCACCAACCGCGGCTTCGAGACAATGGACCTCTTTTTGTTTCACCACTTCACGGAACGAACGCATCGTGCCGCCGCCAGTTTCCCGGTTGTAAGGCATTTCACTAAAGAACCGCTGCACCTTCGCAGGCGTGTTGAGCCGTTGCACGAGTTTCCACTCAGCGGGCGTAAACTGGATCGTCATATTTGCGCTTTTTGTGCTTTTTCACGGCCGAAGCGCAGGTAGTGGCTACCCGCACTTGCCTGATTCAATCGCAAATGTCAGACTTATGTCCTTGTAAATTTTATTTCTATCTTTTCCGTACACATAGAACAGCAATGAACCAGCAGGCAGCAGCTTCACAAAAATCCCGCGCAGAACAAGAAACCGAAAACGAGGCAAACCGTTTGAGAGAACAAGTGGAGGCCGCTTTGGCTGTCGTTGCCACTCGTTCACCGGACGAGGTGCAATCGTTACAAACCGCGGCCGATCGCATCGAGCGCGCCGCTCGCGATCTCTCAGACGCCTTGCGGCAATTAGCACAACAACGCAGTTCGCCGGACGACGCCTAGTGGCCGTCCAGCTATAAACAATCGCTCTTTACGACTTTTTTGTTTTTTGATTGGAGACACATTTAATGGCTTCGACTCGCACAGAAGCAAGAACTGAACATCTGGGCCACAAAAACACCGCATACGAGTTAGACAACTACGGTATCAAAGACGCGTCGAAGGTTTACTGGAACCTCAGCACACCCGAGCTCTACGAAGAGATCGCGCGCCGCAACGAAGGCACACTCTCGAATCACGGCGTCATCCTCGTCGATACCGGCGAACACACCGGACGCTCTGCGAAAGACAAAGCGATCGTGCGCGAGCCCGGCAGCGAGGATAAGGTTTTTTGGGGTGATGTAAACAAAGATTTTCCCCAGGACAAATTCAACGCACTGAAAGAACGGATGATGGCCCATGCAAAGGGTCGCGAACTTTTCGTGCAGGACACGTTCGTGGGAGCAGATCCGAAATACCGTCTGCCAATCAGAGTCGTCAGCGAACTCGCGTGGCATTCGTTGTTTGCACGCACGATGTTCATCAGCAACAGTGGCGAAACCGAACCGCATGAGCCTGAATTCACGATCATCAACTTTCCGAGTTTCCAGGCTGATCCACAACGCGATGGAACACGATCTCCAACGTTCATCCTGATGGACTTCAGCCAGCGCCTGGTCCTTATTGGCGGCACTTCTTACGCCGGCGAAACGAAGAAGAGCGCGTTTACGATCATGAATTACCTGCTGCCGCAACGTGGCGTGATGAGCATGCACTGCTCCGCAAACGTCGGCAATGAAGGTGACGTGGCGATCTTCTTTGGCTTGTCAGGAACGGGCAAGACAACGCTTTCCGCCGATCCCGAACGACGCCTCATCGGCGACGACGAGCATGGCTGGTCTGACGATGGGGTTTTCAATTTCGAGGGTGGCTGCTACGCGAAGGTGATCAAACTCTCGGAAGAAGCCGAGCCTGACATTTATCGCACCACGAAGATGTTTGGCACGATCCTGGAGAACGTG
>DASUPZ010000405.1:0-7624 GCA_036280855.1 Pyrinomonadaceae bacterium
GCCTGAAAAAGACAACAACCTCGAACACGGCGAACTAATCGTGGCGATCGATCTGCCGAAGTCGAACTTCGCGAACAACTACTACTACTTGAAAGTCAGAGACCGAGCCAGTTACGCCTTCGCGCTGGTTGCGGTCGCTGCGGCGCTCGACATGGACGGCGGAAGAATCAGGCAGGCACGCGTCGTCATGGGAAGCGTGGCCCACAAACCCTGGCGGAGCCAGGAAGCTGAAGCCGCACTTTCCGGAACACCAGTCTCAGAGGAGAGCTTCCGCACGGCTGCGGACGCTGCGCTCGCAGGCGCCAAGCCGCTTGCGCACAACGCGTACAAAATCGAGCTCGGCAAACGCGCAATCGTGCGCGCGCTGATGCGCGCCGCTCGGCTTATCTGACAGGGGAACAATATGGCGAGATACATTGGAAAAGAGATCAACCGCGTGGACGGTGTCGCGAAGGTGACGGGCAGGGCCAAGTACGCCGCGGAGTTTCGCGCGCCGAACCTCGCATACGGCTTCATTGTCCTCGGGACTGTCGCCAAGGGCACGATTAAAGCGATAGACACGCGCGAAGCGGAGGCGGCCGCGGGCGTGATCCGTGTCTTCACGCATCTGAACACGCCAAAGTTTGGACCAAAGGCGTCGCACGAGCAGGCACCGCCGCGCGCACAGGAGGAGCAGGACAAATCGTTCCGCGCGCTCCAGTCAGACAGGATTTATTTCAACATGCAGCCCGTGGCGCTCGTCGTTGCGGAGACCTACGAACAAGCGCGCTACGCAGCACGACTCGTCAAGGTCACTTATAACGCCGAGAAGCACATGACTGACACCGAAGCAGTCCGTGACGCCGGGCGTTTCCCGAGGCAAGGGCCGCCTCCGAAGCCGCGCGGCAATCCCGAGGCAGCTATGAAGGCTGCGCCGGTGAAGATCGAGGGCGAGTACCGCATTCCTATCGAGCACCACAACGCGATGGAGCCGCATGCGGCCGTCGCCGCCTGGAACGGCGATCGCCTCACGATCTTCGACAAGTCGCAGGAAGTCTACAACGTGCGCAAGCACCTCGCGTCGTCGTTCAACATCCCTGAAGCAAACGTGCAGGTCATTTCACCGTACGTCGGCGGTGCTTTCGGATCGTCACTACGGCCCAACTACTACCCGTCGCTGACCGCGATGGCAGCGCGCGAGCTCCGCCGCCCGGTCAAGATCGTCTACACGCGGACGCAGATGTTTACGGGTCACGGCCACCGTCCGTACACCATTCAGAAGGTAGCGCTCGGCGCGGAGCGGAGCGGCAAACTCACGGCCATGGTCCATGAGGTCGTGCACAACACCTCGAGCTTTGAGGAGTTCTCAGACAACACGACCGGATTCACGCGTCAGGTGTACGACTGCCCGAACCTCTACGCGCCGCTCAGGATCGCGAGCACCGATCTCAACACGCCGACGTGGATGCGCGCGCCCGGCGCTGTCAGCGGCATGTTTGCACTCGAGTCCGCTATGGACGAGTTGGCATACGCGCTCAAGATCGATCCACTCGAGCTTCGCCTCATCAACTACGCGGAGAAAGATCCGGAGAGCGGCAAGCCGTTCTCGAGCAAGGCGCTGAGAGAGTGTTACCGGCTTGGAGCGGAGAAGTTTGGTTGGAAGGACCGGAAGTTCGAGCCGCGCTCAATGCGAGATGGGCGTCTGCTGGTCGGTTGGGGAACGGCCACCGGCGTTTGGGGCGCGTTCCAGATGCCTGCAACAGCCCGCATCACTTTCAAGGCGGACGGGACGGCGCACGTCGCGAGTGCGACCAGCGACATCGGCCCGGGCACCTACACGGTCATTACAATCATCGCGGCCGAGTACCTGGGCCTAAAGCCCGAGCAGGTGCAGTTTGAGCTTGGCGACTCAAACTTCCCGCGCGCTCCGGCGCAAGGCGGATCATGGACCACGGCCAGCGTTGGCTCGGCTGTGTACGGCGCGGCCCTCGCCGTCACCCGACGCCTTCTGGAGTTCGCGAACCGCGACACAAACTCACCGCTGAAGGGGGCGGCAGCTGCTGATGTAGAAATGCTTGAAGGCCGGCTGCGACTGAAGAGCGACACGTCTCGTTTCGTCAACATCGCTGAAGTCATGAAGCGCAACAACCTCAACGAGATTTCCGAGACGTTTGAATCGAAACCATCGGAGGAGCGTCGTAAGTACGCGACCCTCGCACACGGTGCACAGTTCATTGAAGTGAAGGTCGATCCCGACGTCGGTCAGGTCCGAGTCACACGTGCGATCGAAGTGACGGCCTGCGGCCGCATCATTAATCCAAAGGCATCGCACAGCCAGGAGATTGGAGGCGTTGTCTGGGGCATCGGCATGGCTCTTCACGAGGCCACCGAAATAGACCATCGTTTTGGCCGGATCATGAACCCGAATCTTCAGCATTATCACGTGCCGGTCAACGCTGACGTTCACATGATTGAGACGATATTCGTTGAGGAGGATGACACGGTCGTCAATCCGCTTGGCGTCAAGGGCATGGGTGAGCTCGGCATGGTCGGCATCCCCGCCGCGATCGCCAACGCCGTCTTCCACGCTACGGGCAAACGCATCAGGGATCTTCCGATTACGCCGGACAAGTTGTTGTAATGACGGAAGACTTAGCCACGGATAACGCGGATTTTAAATCCGATTCAAATCGTGTGGGTGCGGTGATCCTGGCGGCTGGATCATCGTCCCGCATGGGACGTCCCAAACAGACGCTTCAATTTCAAGGCACCAGTCTGCTCAGGCGCGTGGCAATAGCGGCGCTCGATGCAACGTGCCGTCCCGTTGTCGTGGTGACGGGTGCGGATGCAGAGCTGTCGAGACGCGAGTTGGACCAGCTTGAGGTGCGCGAAGCGTTCAATCCGGATTGGGAGACTGGAATGGGATCGTCAGTGCGGGTGGGCATTGAAGGTCTTATCAGCATCGACCCCGATGTAGCCGCAACCGTACTGTTGTTGTGCGACCAACCTCATGTCACTTCAGACGTCGTCGCTAATCTGCTCGCAGCTCATCACACTACCGGAAGACCAGTCATAGCTTCAGCGTACGGTGAAAGTTTCGGCGTGCCGGCGCTTTTCAGTAGAACTCTGTTTACGGAGCTGACGCAATTGGCAGGATCGTCCGGCGCGAAAGAGATCATTAAGAGACATGCTTCCGCCGTGCACTTCTTACCGTTCCCAGATGGCGAGGTGGACGTAGACACTCCGAATGATTTCTCATCCCTCGTTGCAACAACTACCGGGTAGAAATTTACGGGAAGATGCCCAGCTCTGAGTAGGAGGTGGCAATCTTGTTTATTGCAGCAATGAACGCTGCCGTTCTGAGATCCGGAATGCGCGAATCCGATTTCCATACCTCACGAATCTGGTTATAGGCGACAGCCATCGACTCCTCGAGCCCCGAGTTAACCAGGTCGATTTCATCCGCTCCTCGCGCAACCAACTTTCTTTCCTCATCGGACAGTGTTCGCCCTGTACTTTTTTCGACAACTTGCAGCAGGTTCTCAAAACTTCTTTGCTCGAACCGCTTGCCCATCCTGCCGAACCGGACGTGCGACAAATTCTTCAACCACTCGAAGTATGAGGCCGTAACGCCGCCTGCGTTTAAGTAGATGTCGGGGATTACCAGAATTCCCCTGCGCAGAAGAATCTGAGTTGCGCCTGCCGTCGTAGGTCCATTGGCAGCTTCGGCAAGAATCTTCGCTTTGATACGAGGTGCATTGTTTTCAGTGATCTGATTTTCGAGGGCAGCCGGGATCAGGATGTCGCACTCCAGTTCCAGCGCGTCCTCTCTCGAAGCCAGATTGGTTGCACCCGGAAAGTTCAAGAGAGAACCGGTTTGTTTCCGGTGCTTCATCACCGACTCGACGTCGAGACCTTCGGGGTTGTAAATGGCGCCTTCGTATTCGGCCAGGCCGACGATGATTGCTCCGCCGTGCTGGCAGAAGTGAGCTGCGTTGTAGCCGACGTTACCCAGACCTTGTACGACGATGCGTTTTCCCTCGAGACCTTTCTCGAGGCCGAGTGGCTTCATGTCATCGATGTGACTGCATACTTCACGCAGGCCGAAGAAGACACCGCGCCCCGTGGCTTCAAGTCGTCCTCTTACTCCACCCTGCGAGACCGGCTTACCGGTGACACACGCAAGCGCATCGATCTGTCCCGGATGGAAGGCCGAGTAGGTATCGACTATCCAGGACATTTCTCGCTGTCCCGTTCCGTAGTCGGGAGCAGGCACGTCGACACCGGGTCCGATGAAGTTCTTTTTGATCAACTCTGCCGTATATCTCCGCGTGATCTGTTCCAACTCCTCAACTGAGTAGTTCTTTGGATTGATCTTCACAGCGCCTTTTGCTCCACCGAAGGGCACGTCCATTACGGCGCACTTGTATGTCATCAGCGCTGCCAGGGCTTTCACTTCATCTTCATTCGCTTCTTCGGAGTATCTGATTCCACCTTTAACCGGCAGCTTGTGATGGCTGTGCTGGGCGCGCCAGCCGGAGATCACTTCGATCCCGTGCTGGGTTCGCACAGGGAACTGGAACGAATAGATGCTGTTACAGACTTTGATTTGATCCAAAAGGCCTTCGGGATGTTGGGTCAACGCGGCCGCCTGATCGAAATAAGCTGAAACGCTGTCAAAGAAATCTGGTTGAGCTGTCGTCATGTGTCACTCCGTTCGCTTTGATCTTTAGTCCACACGCAGGTGTCGCGTCTCGTTGAGTCATCAATAATCCTGTTAATCATGAAAATCATGTAAATCCTGTCTAAGGGTCTTTCCAAACAAGCTTACCCGTTCGATCGATGAAGCCCTTCTGCGGCTTATGACGCTTCAGTTCCTTTTCGATCTCCTCTTTCGGTTTGCCGGCCTCGCGATCCTGGAGTGCCTTGAAAAGTGCTTCATCCTCTGACATACCGACGGTAACGTGGGCCAGCTTACCGACAAATGAACGAGCCTCTGAGAATTGAGGTTTGATAACCATAGCGCCGCTTTTGTCGATGTATCCGAAGCTCCAGCGACCTTCCTCATCGCGAACGCCAACCAACGCCAATCCTTCACTGAACGGCAATGCACACTCGAACGCAGGTTTGATCACCCACTTTCCAGTGTGATCTATGAACCCCCATTTCCAGTCAACGGGGACCGCCGCCAGCCCGTCAGAAAATCTATTCGTGCTGGTTCTGCCTGCTTCACCGCCTGGACAGTGACTGCCGTCACCGAACTGTGGTTTGATAACCACCTTACCTTGCGGATCAATGAACCCAACTTTGTCATCAACCAGAATTGGGGCCAGGCCTTCGGAAAACTGTTCGACATATTCGTATTGCGGCTCGACAATCCATCGTCCCTGCTTGTCGATAACTCCATACTTTTTGTCCAGTGAGTCAGGCCCACCCATGCCGACGACTGCCCGCCCTTCTGAAAAAGGATGAGCTTCATGAAACCGGGGCTGGATCACAAACTTGCCTGTTTTATCAATGTAACCCCATTCGTCGTGTGCTCGTGCAACAGCAGCAAGCCCTTCCGAGAAGGGAAAGTTGCTATGGTGACTGCCCCGTTCGAACTGTGGTTGGATGACTATGCGACCAGTTCGATCTATGTAGCCAAGCTTATCGCCCGTATCCTCCCTTTCACTTACGAAGACGGCCGCGAGCCCTTCCGAAAAGATCGTGGCCCAATGGAACCTGGCTTCGATAACAACCTTTCCGTTGTGATCCACAAAACCCCACCGTCCGTTAGTGTTTGGAACTCGCTTAGCGACGACGGCCAGTCCTTCCGAGAACGGTCCGATTGTGTAGACATCGTCCGGCAGAGTGAACTTCAGTTTCCCATTCTCGTCTACGTATCCATACTTGCCATTGCTTTCGACTGGATACAACCGAGGCGACGGCGGATTGGAGGCGGAGCTATCCTGTTGCTCGTTATCACTCTCGGCACTACATGCCACCAAGGCCGCCGTTAAGACTAACGCCAGCACACAAGTCATTGATCGCCTGGAACCGCAAAAAAGCACGAAAGGATTTTACATGAGCGATTGTGCCGTTTATATGTAAGTTTTAGCGATTCAGCGCGACTAATGGAAGTGACAGCCTCAAAGGCGGAAGAAAACGAGGGCGGTCACGGCCAGCGCAAGGAGGAAAAGACCAGGCAAAAGACGACGCCAGATCCACCGGTCGATCATATTTTCGGCCTCAAAATTCAGGGCACACGCGGGGCAGCCGCGGGCGGCTTGCTCCAGCACATTTCCGCAATCTCGACAGGTCTTTGTGCTCATAGTTTGCTGCTAAAACGTGTGATGCACTACTCTACTGGCCCCGCAAGGTTGGTACGGCTTGATAGCTTAGATAAAGTGTTCGGACGTCGCAAGGTTAAAGATTGAACCCCCAATCCCCATGAGCGAGGCACAGGCTAAGTCCCCCTACCAGTCTCCGGATCCTGAACGCTGGCTGGACGATCACGGCGACTATCTTTTCAAATACGCCGTCTTCCGGCTGCGTGACAATGTCGTGGCGGAAGACGCAGTGCAAGAGACTTTTCTCGCAGCATTGAAGGCGTACGAAAATTTTGAAGGACGAGGCTCGGAGCGAACGTGGCTGGTTGGAATATTGAAACACAAGATCAGCGATCACTTCCGGCGTGTTGGTCGTGAGACCCCAATCGGAGAAGAAGCTGACGAGGGGCCGGAGCACCGGGAGTTTTTTAAGAGACCTGATGAATGGCAAGGTCACTGGAACAACAATTATGCGCCAACCGATTGGCATGCGACACCCGCTGAGCTGATAGAGCGGAGTGATTTCTGGAAAGTATTCAACAACTGTCTTTCGCCGCTGCCAAAGCGCACCGTCAGTGCTTTCACACTTCGCGAGGTAGAAGGGCTTGATAGCGAAGAGATTTGCGAGATTTTGAGCATTAAAGTAAACAACCTTTGGGTCATGCTTCACCGCGCTCGGCTGCACCTGCGAAACTGCCTGGAGGTAAACTGGTTCAAACCTGAACAGTGATATGGCGCTGAAACTCTACGACAAACTCAAGCACGCTGTTCGGTTCTGGCTGTTGCGCACTCTACCGACCTGCCAACAAACCGTTGAGACGATGTCACAATCGATGGAACGGCGGCTCACCGTGCGCGAGAGAGCAAAACTTAAAGTTCATTTCTGGATCTGCGTTTGGTGCCAGTGGTACATGGAACATCTGCATGTGATTCGCGACGCATCGCGCGCACAGGCCGCTGAGGCATCCGAACCGATGACGAGCGCAACCCTCTCAAACGAAGCACGCGAACGAATCCGCCAGCGCCTCACTAATCAGAAATAAGTACCCACGGATCAGTCCGTGGTCCATCCGCACTCAAAAACCCTGTAAGGAACAACGACAACCTGCGACTACTTCACCGGTACACGAGGTGACTATGGTCGATAGGTTGAAGAATCACTGGCCCGAATATCTGATGGAAGCGACCGAACTCGGTCTGTTCATGTTCTCCGCATGCGCGTTCACTGTTTTGCTGTATCACCCGTCATCGCCACTAGCTCAAACGATTCACGATGGTGTGCTGCGACGACTCATGATGGGAACGGCTATGGGGTCGACGGCAATAGCCATCAT
>DASUPZ010000406.1:0-6874 GCA_036280855.1 Pyrinomonadaceae bacterium
GCTCGAGCCGATCGAGGCGGTGGTGATCGATTGTCCTGACGAGTTTATCGGCGTGATTACCGAGGCGCTGGGCCGGCGCAAAGGTCAGATGACGAAGATGATCAATCATGGCACTGGCCGCGTGCGTCTGGAGTTTGAAGCGCCCTCGCGTGGGCTGATCGGATTTCGCAACGAGTTTCTCACCGAGACGAAGGGAACGGGTCTGCTCAATACGATGTTTCTTCGCTGGGGCGAATGGTTGGGGCCGATGCGTGGACGCTCGACGGGTTCGCTTGTTGCGGATCGAGTCGGCGAGGCGACAACGTATGCGCTGTTCAACCTTCAGGAGCGCGGCCTGCTTTTCGTGAGGCCGGGAACGCGAGTGTATGAAGGGATGGTTGTGGGTGAAAACGCGCGCTCAGTGGATCTCGACGTCAACGCCGTCAAGGAAAAGAAACTCACGAACATGCGAGCTTCCACGGCTGACGAAGCGATGCGGCTCGTGCCTCCGAAGGAGTTGTCGCTCGAACAGGCGCTCGAGTTCATTGCGGACGACGAGTTGGTGGAGGTGACTCCGCAAACCATCCGGCTGCGGAAGCGCGTCCTCGCCTCAAATCAGCGACCCAAAAGTAGTAAACAGGATTCGTAGGTTTGACAGACTTCGCCAGACTCAATCTGCCGCGTGTGTATCCGTTGACTGACGTTCAGATGTCCGGTCTTTCACACGCGCAGCAGGTTGAACTGCTGAGCGCCGGCGGCGCCACCCTCGTTCAACTCCGCGAAAAGCAGATGCCGCCGCGCGAGTTTTACGAACACGCCAAAGCCGCGATGGAAGTTGCGACACGAAGCGGCGTCAGGTTGATCATCAACGATCGAGTCGACGTCGCTCTCGCAGCCAAGGCACACGGTGTTCACCTGGGCCAGGACGACATGCCTCCCGATGCGGCCCGCAAACTTCTCGGCGATGAAGCCATTATCGGCTACTCAACCCACAACATCGAGCAGGCAACAAAGGCGCTCAGCCTCCCCATCGACTACCTCGCGATAGGTCCCATCTTCGCAACATCGACGAAAACTGACACCTCACCCGTGCTCGGTCTCGACGGATTGCGCGCTGTTCGCAAGGCGATCGGAGCAGTCCCGCTCGTGGCAATCGGCGGCATTTCCGTCACGAATGCGCCCGAAGTCATTGAAGCCGGCGCCGACTCAGTTGCGCTGATCAGCGCCCTCTTATCCAATCCGCGACAAATCCGCGAATCGATCCAGGCTTTGATGCGCGGCTTGTAAATCATTATTTTCTTGCGTTTGTCATTGTTATGCGCGAAAATCTGACGGATTCGGAGGCGATACATCCTTCGAGCGGCCCCTTCCTTCAGCGTCAATGCACCAAACAGCACGCCTTCGGAGTTCGGACATAGAATGAGTTTCTTCGATTTGCCGCCCATAATCGAGCGAATGTTGCTGGTTTCTGACAAGATCAGCGACCTCAACTTCTCAGTCGGCCAGCTTCCCCAGGTGGAGATTAACGGCAAGCTGACCCCCGTCCAGCCGCTCGGCATGCAGAAGCTTTCGCCGTACCAGACGGAGATCATCGCGCTCACGCTGATGCATGGACATCCCGATGCCGCCGAGCGTCTTGCACGTACCGGCACCGCGGACCTCAGTTACTCGCTGCCGTCGCGGGCGCGTTTTCGCGTCAACATCTTTCAGCAGCGCGGGGTCTACTCGATCGTCATGCGCGTGATCCCCACTGATATTCCGACGCTAAAGTCGCTCAGTTTGCCGTCGCAGTTGAGCGACATCGCCGAGCTTCGCAACGGCCTGGTGCTCGTCACTGGTCCAACCGGATCGGGCAAGAGCTCCACGCAGGCATCGATCATCGACATCATCAACGAGAAGAAGTACTACCACATTGTCACGATCGAAGATCCCATTGAGTATCTCCACTTGCATAAGCGATCGACGATCAACCAGCGCGAGGTCGGTCACGACACGCGCGACTTCCCGTCCGCGTTGCGTGCGACTTTGCGCCAGGCGCCGAAAGTGATTCTTATAGGTGAGATGCGCGACTTTGAAACCACGGAGATCGCACTCGAAGCCGCCGAGACAGGTCACCTTGTGCTTTCAACGCTTCACACTATCGACGCCTCGAAGACAGTGGATCGCATCATCGGTCTGTATCCGAAAAACGAAGAGCAGGTGATTCGAACGCGTCTGGCCCAAACGTTTCGCTACATCTTGTCGCAGCGTCTGATTCCGCGTGCGGACGGCAATGGCCGTGTTGCGGCGGTCGAGATTTTGAAGTCGAGTCCGCGTACGCGCGAGTACATCGAAGTCGGTGAAGTTGAAGGCAAGTCGCTGCTGGATGCGATGCGTGACGGCAAGCTCGACGGCATGCAGGATTTCGACACGGTCATCAAGGGATTGATCGAGTCGAAGGTTGTCAGTCTTGAAGATGGACTTGCGTTTGCGACCAACCAGAACAACTTGCTGCTTTCACTCAAAGGCATGACCGCGGCCGAGGATTTCATTCGACGCGAAGTGGATCACATGCCTTCAAATGCCTTTTCCGATTCCGGATCGATGCTCGGGATGATCGAGTAGCTCATGATCATTGTTTGCCAAAAGTGTTCGACTCGTTTGCAGATCGACGAGGACAAATCGCCGCAACGGCCGTTTAATGTTCGTTGTCCGAAGTGCAATAACACGATAAGTGCGGGTCCGGCGAGTCCGGCAACGGAGCAGAGTGCGCTCGCGGTTGGAGGATCGCCTGCCACCGATCATCCGCGTTTTGAACCCTCTACGGCGCGGCCGTTCGAGGCTGAGGCGCCGGGACAAGTCACGCAGGCTGGTTCGGCTGACGATGCGGTGCGGATGTTGATGGATTTGCTTTCCAAAGGCGCTCCGGCTGGGAACGAAAATCCCACGGCCCGTCCGGCGTGGAGCAAACGCAAATCGCTGGTTTGCACGAGTGAAGCTTATCGCGAGGGCGTGGCGCGCAAACTTACGGACAGCGGGTTTGAGGTTTACGTCGCGGAAGACACACGGCAGGCAATTGAGACGATGCGCGCGAGCAAGATGGACGTGGTCGTGCTCGAGCCGCAGTTTGATCTGGCTGAACAGGGATCGGTGTTTGTGATCAGGGAGATCAGTGTGCTGCGACCCGCGCAACGCCGGCGTTTGTTCTTTGTACTGCTGTCACCTTCGTTGCGCACGATGGATGCGCATGCTGCGTTTCTGAACAACGTGAATGCGATCGTGAATCTGAACGATCTCGAAGAGCTGCCGCGGATCATGGACATCGCATTGCGTGAGTTCAACGAGTTATACCGCGAGTTCTACAGCGCCTTCAGCCTCACCGCTTTATAACGGCATCCCAATCCTTTAGGTCATATAGGTCATATAGGTCTTATAAGTCCTATAGGACCTATGTCTGCTGCTCGATAAACTTTGTGCTATTCTTCCTCACACTCCAAACAGAGGTTGGTCAAGGCCTTGGCACACACGGGACACAACCACAACCACCGGCGGGACAATGAGAGCTGGCGACGGTTGAGCCTTGTGCTGGTCCTCACGACCCTCTACATGTTCGCCGAAGTTATCGGCGCATGGTGGACCGGTTCGCTCGCTTTGCTCGCCGACGCCGGGCACATGTTCACCGACGTGGCTGCACTGATCCTGGCATTGACCGCAGTCTGGTTTGGTTCGCGTCCCGCAACTTCCAGCAAAACTTACGGCTACTATCGTCTCGAGATCATCGCCGCACTCGTCAACGGCGTCGCGCTCGTAGTGATTTCCCTCTTCATCTTTTACGGCGCTTACGAACGGTGGCTTGATCCTCCAATCATCGACAGTAAACCAATGATCGTGGTGGCCGCCGGTGGTCTGGCAGTAAACCTGATCTGCGCCTGGATCCTGCATTCACGTCATCACGTCGATCTCAATATGCGTGGCGTATGGATGCACGTCATGGGCGACGCGCTTGGTTCCGTCGCGGCAATTCTCGCAGGCGTTTTTATGTCGGTGTTCGGCTGGTATGAGGCGGATGCGTTATTCAGCGTCGTGATCAGTTGCCTGATCATCTGGGGCTCGATCAGGTTGATCAAGGAATCAACGAACGTGCTGCTGGAGGGCACACCGGCACACATCAATCTGGCCGCGGTGGAAGAGGCGATACTCAAGACGAGGGGCGTTTCAGACGTGCACGATCTGCACGTGTGGACCATCACGTCCGGCCGCGAGGCTTTGAGCGCGCACGTGATTCACGCCCACAGCATTTCCCAACCCGACTTGTTGAGAGAACTCCGCACCAAGCTTCACGATCGTTTTGGCGTGGACCACCTCACGATACAGATGGAAACCCCCGACTTTGAAGACGAGACATTTCATTTTTGCCATGCCGGAACGGCGTGTTTTCGATCGGAAAGAGATGGAACTCAACCTTCTCCTAACTCTTGACTTACGGGAACAGGCGGCATTGCAAGCAGCGCTCGTGACACACGGCGCGCCCGACGCCCTCGTCACACTTGCACTGACCGGCGCGTGCCGCATCTCGTCGATGGAGGAAGCACACCAACTGCGCAAGTGGCTTTCTGAAGCACGCACTGCCGGTGAGTCAGACTTTGCCTCCCTGCACGTGATCGAAAAAGCGATGATTGATTTTGGATTGTAACTGTGACAGGCCGTGCACAAATCGAGCTGGCTTACGGGCGCGGTTCGTTAGACTTTCGCTTCGACGAAAATCGTTTTTCGATCCTCACCGGCAACGTGGCCCATAACCCGCCACTGAACGACTTCGAGATCGGTCGCGCGTTTGACGATCCAATCGCCTCGCCACCGCTCGACGAGATTGCCGGCGGCGATGATTCGGTGTTGATTGTCGTCTCCGATGCGACTCGCGCCACCGCAAGCGCGCAAGTCGTAAACTTACTGATCCGGCGTCTTATTCAGGCAGGTGTTTTCCCTGGAAACATCGCGATCATCTTCGCCACCGGCATTCATCGTTCAGTTAGTGAAAAAGAGAAGATCGAATTGCTGACGTCATTTGTCGCCCAGCGCGTGCGAATCCTCCAGCACGACGCTTACGACGCCCCGAGACTCACTACGCTCGGACGAACGGACACTGGCATCAACGTCGAGGTCAATAGCGCGCTAAAAGAATTCTCGCGCGTGTTTCTCACCGGTGGTATTACATTTCATTACTTCGCCGGCTTTACCGGAGGGCGAAAGTCGATCTGCCCCGGGCTCGCATCGGCGCGCACGATCGAAGCCACACACATGCTGGCGATGGATTTCCTGAATGGTGGGCGTAAAGCCGGGGTGCGTGCGGGGGCTTTGGACGGCAACGCGGTCCATGAAGAGTGTGAACGCGTCGCCAAACTCGTCGCGCCGGCTTTTGCCGTCAACACGATCGTCGATGAGAACAACCGTGCGTTGAAGATCTTTTGCGGCGACTGGCGAATCGCGCATCGTGCTGCGTGTGAATATTACCTGGACCAGCATTCGGTTTCCGTTCCGGCTAAACGCGATATAGTTGTCGTGAGTTGTGGAGGGTTCCCGCACGACATCAATTTGATCCAGGCGCACAAAGCCCTCGACATGGCTGCACTTGCCTGTAACGATGGGGGCACGATTATTCTGCTCGCCGAGTGCGGCGACGGGCTCGGCCGGCCAGACTTTCTCAAGTGGTTTGACGCAAGTGACTCGCGCGCGCTTGAAGCGCGGCTGCGTGACGGTTATGAAGTGAATGGTCAAACGGCATGGGCCTTGTTGACAAAGGCCGAGCGTCACCGGGTTTGTCTCGTTTCAGAGCTTCCGGGCGAGGACGTCAAACGCATGCGTATGGTCCCGGTGAAATCGATTGCGGAAGCGCTTGAGCACGCAGGCAGTGGCGATGGATTTATCATGCCGAGAGGCGCGGCTGTGCTGCCGAGGATACAAATGTGAAGCTGGAGCTTGCATCATGCACGGTTCGTAGTTGGGAGTGGCGGGATCGAGACGCGATCGTGCGCCATGCAAACAACCGCAAAGTGTCGATCAATCTTCGCGATCGGTTTCCGTATCCTTACACTGTCAGCGACGCGCGCAACTGGCTCGAGATGGTCGTCGGACACGAGCCTGAGACAAACTTTGCGATGGATGTGGCTGGCGAGGCAGTTGGTGGTATAGGCTTCACGTTGCAGCCGGACGTCGGTTATCGCTCCGCGGAGATCGGATACTGGCTTGGCGAGGAGTTCTGGGGCCGCGGCATCACGACCGATGCATTGATGGCAGTGACTGACTACGCCTTTCGGCGGTTCGATCTTTGTCGTTTGTTCGCGTACGTATTCGAAGGCAACGACGCCTCGGCGCGAGTGCTCGAGAAGGCGGGCTATGCGTTCGAAGGGCGTATGAAAAAGAGCGTGACTAAAGAAGGCAAGACGATCGACCAGCTCATGTATGCAATGGTCCGCGAAAGAGATTGAAGGAGACGAAGATGAAAATCATCGCCACGATGGTGTTTGTTCTGGTGAGTGCGTTGTGGGTGAGCGCACAAGAGCCAACTCCGAGCCCGGCAACTCCGGGCAACCTAATCGAACAGCGCATGCCTCTGACAGAGGCTACGGTTGCGTTCGACGCGGATGGAGCGCCGGCGCTCGAAGCGACGTTGCGAACTACCGCTCTCAACGGTGCACCTGACACGCCGATCACGAACATTCGCATGATCATCCGGAACAGGAGCAGGATCGCTTACGCGTTCGTTTCCGGTTCCGTTACTTTCTACGATGCGGCGGGGATTCGTTGTGGCGAGGGCGTGTTCAAAGCGGACGTGTTAGCGGCTGATGAGTCGTTTGAAGCAGACAGCCCGGGCTTGCGGATTCGCTGTGAGGCTGTGAGCTGGCGGATCGTGGCGACG
>DASUPZ010000407.1:0-10844 GCA_036280855.1 Pyrinomonadaceae bacterium
TGAATGAGACCACAGAAGATCAGCTACTCGCTAGCTAAACTGTGGAAACTCGAATAGAAGGGTGAACCAATCAACCCCGAATTCCTCTTGACACGACCCGGCTTCATAGAAGGGTTGTCGCTGCGCTCCAACCCTGGGCTCGAATTAGCGAACACCTTCGGCGTAACCCAGCGAACGCCTTCGGCGTAGTCGGATTGCTTTCAAACAACGAGTACAACGCCGTGACGTCGATCACGTTTATGGGCCAACAGCAAGCAGAACTTTAGAGCAAGGTTCGCAGTGGGGTAAATTGCCCTGCCTTCCCCTCCCTCCACAGCCGCTAACATTCAATTAGCAAATAATTAGGAACTGGTTAAAGACGACGCCTCCACAGTGGGCGTAGTTTTGGTCGCAGATTAGGAGGCGCTGTTTGTCATCGTCACTCTGATAATTGCAACCCGACTCTTCTGCAATTAGAGCGTTTTTCGCAACCTGATCAATGCGCAGCCTCGCCGAGTGCAAGAGGCACTGACGGGATATGTGTGCCCAGTTGCGAGTGTTTGAAAGAGAGAATGGAGAAGACTAATGAAAGCGGTAACTTGGTTTGCTTTAGCCCTAGTAATTACGCTCACCTGCCAGCGAACTTACGCACAAAACACCCCCACTCAAACCGATGCGGGCATCACGTCGAATCGCGTAATGGGCGAATTGAAGGCGATAGATGCCGCAGCTAAACAAATTACCGTTAAGACCGACGCAAGCTCAGTTGTCACCGTCACGGTGGCTGATTCAACCGGTTATTCACGCATACCGCCCGGAGAAAAAACACTCGATAAAGCCGCCAAGATCACATTCGCAGATCTCGGAGTTGGCGATCGTGTTTTGGCAGTCGGCAAAGTTGCAGACGACTACAAGTCGGCCACCGCGCGGACTCTAATTGTGATCAGCAAGAGCGACCTCGCGAAAAAGCAGGAAGCAGAAAGACTTGAGTGGCGACGACGCGGAATTCTCGGTGTCGTTTCAGCGGTCAAGCCAGACACGAGAGAGGTCACTATTTCAACTCGCAGCACAATGGGGACGCAAGCCGTCGTCATGTCCATCCCTGATAAGGTCGACATGCGCCGCTATGCGCCTGACTCGACCAAATTCGGCGAAGCAAAGCCAAGCGTTTTCGAGGAATTGAAAGTTGGCGATCAAGTCAGAGCAATGGGCAACAAGAGTGCGGATGGAACACGTTTCACCGCAGAGAAAATGGTATCCGGATCTTTTC
This sequence comes from Pyrinomonadaceae bacterium, assembly GCA_036280855.1. Taxonomy (GTDB): domain Bacteria; phylum Acidobacteriota; class Blastocatellia; order Pyrinomonadales; family Pyrinomonadaceae; genus PSRF01. The sequence goes on from DASUPZ010000407.1 coordinate 1,250, forward strand.
GAATGGTTGCGGGCACCGTGACTGCTGTTGATCCGGCCACCGGCGAAGTGCAGATAAAGGACCTTCAGACCCGTCAATCTCTCACAGTTGTAATCAAACCGGATTCCGTGATCCGCAAGTTTCCTGATATGGCTGCGATGGCTGCGGCGCAAGCTGCCGCAAGAGCAGGTGGAGCAGGAGCTGGAGCGCCGGGAGCGGCGGCACCAAAAGCAGGTGCACCAGCAACAGGTGCAGCAACAACAACTGCACCAGGAACGGTTAAGCCAGGAGCAACAGGGTCGCCTGCAACAGGTGCACCGGGAGCAGTTAAGCCAGGAGCAACAACTGCGCCAGCAACAGGTGCACCGAAAGCAGGTACATCAGCGACACCTCCGGGTGGTCAGGGTCAAAAACCAGGTGCGGGGGGCGCGCCCGGTGGACCACCCGCGGGTGCTGCTGCTCCCAGCATTCAAGACATGCTGGACCGCTTACCGGTTATCACAGCAGCGCAGCTCAAAGCCGGCGACATCATCATCGTTTCCAGTACCAAGGGCGCAGATCCCTCGCGTCTCACGGCAATCACACTAATCAGCGGAGCCGATACGTTGTTGACGATGTTGGCGCCCAGACCCGCAGGCGGAGGCGTTCCAAATCCAGCCGCAGGTTTGGGTTCCGGCGTGACCTTCGGCATCGGCTTGCCATAGTTCAAATCATCGAGCGCGACGCACTGTCTGTCGTTTAGTAACCGGACCATCTCACATTGAGGACCCCATTATGTTTACACAACTTCTGCGATGCTTTCTTAAGTTGACTCTCGTGATCACCGTTGCAGCCTCTCCTGCTTTCAGCCAGCAGAACAGTGCGGCGCTACGCGGTCGAATAAGCGATGAACTAAACGCGTCGATTGTTGGCGCATCCGTCACGATTACCGACGGAAATGGCCAAACGAAAACGACGGTGAGCAATAACGAAGGTACTTATGTCTTCAGCGGTCTCGCACCAGGAAAGTACGTGCTTAAGGCCGTGGCTAAAGGCTTCGCGCCGACGAGCAATGAGGTGGAGCTGAAAGCTGGACCAGGCTCGCCGGTCAATCTCACGCTCAAGGTAACTATCGAAGAGCAGAGAGTCACTATCGCGAGCGAGACACCCGTGAGCACGGAGGCCAACGGAAACGGGAACCAGATCGTAATCTCCGGCAAAGAGCTTGACGCTTTGCCCGACGATCCGGGTGAACTCGCTGCGGTGCTCCAGGCGCTTGCTGGTCCAACAGCGGGCCCGAATGGCGGCCAGATCGTCGTCGACGGATTCTCCGGCGCTTCACTCCCATCAAAGAGTGCTATCCGAGAGGTTCGTATCAACCAGAATCCCTTCGCGGCTGAGAACGATCAGCCGGCGGCGCGCATTGACGTCTTAACCAGGCCCGGCACGGATACGATGAAGGTCAGCACGTACATGAACTTCAACGACGAGAGTCTAAACTCCCGCAATCCGTTTACTTCTCGCCGGCAGTCTTTTCAGGTGCGCCAGTTTGGGGGCAGTGTGAGTGGAACACTCATCAAACAGAAAGCTTCATACTTTGTAGACGTCGAACGACGCGAGATTAACGACAACGAACTCGTGACCGCGACTGTTCTTGATTCAAACTTTAACGCTGTCACTATCGGTGAAGGCGCGCTTACCCCAAGGCGCTATATCACTATCAACCCCCGTTTCGATTACGCGATAAACAACTTCAACACCCTTGTGGCGCGCTACACCTACTCTCATTCGAATCTTGAAAACAACGGTGTCGGTGGATTCTCGCTGCCTCAGCGCGCTTACGACTCGCGCTTTCGCAGTCACAACATTCAATTGACTGAAACGGCAATTATCAATCCGTCCGTCATCAACGAAACAAAATTTCAATTCACTCACTCGCGCAATGAGAACCTGGGCGACAGTTCACACCCGGCGTTCCTGGTGAGTGGAGCGTTCATCGGCGGCAGCTCTCAGGTCGGTCATGCGATCAACGCAGAGCGGCGTTGGGACGCGAGCAACTTCACGGCCTGGCAAAAAGGAGCACACGCGTTCAAATTCGGCGGACGCATTCGCGGCGTTCACGTCGACAACACCGACCCTGCAAACTTCGGCGGCCAATTTTCATTCACCGGCGCTTTGGTGCCAATGTTGGACGCCAACAACAACATCGTGACTATGCTCGATCCGAGCACACAGACGCAGGTTCCAGTACCTGTATTCGCGTCGAGCCTCGAACGCTATCGACGCACATTGCTATTCCAGGAACAATCTTTCACCCCAGCACAAATTCGCGCGCTCGGTGGCGGAGCGGCGCAGTTCAGCATTAACACCGGAAACCCTCAGGCTTCGGTCTCACAGTATGACTTCAGTGCTTATGCACAGGACGAATGGCGCATCCGGCCTAATCTGACGGTCAGTTACGGATTGCGCTACGAGGTTCAGACAAACATACATAGCCCACTCAATTTTGCTCCTCGTCTCGCCGTCGCATGGTCGCCCGGCGCGACTAACGGCCGGCCACCCACGATGGTGTTTCGCTTTGGCGGCGGTGTCTTTTACAACCGCTTCTCCGAAAACATCACATTGCGTGCTCGTCGCTTCAATGGCGTCAACGAACAGCAGTTCATCGTGAGAGAGCACGCGCTGTTCCAATGCCAGGCGGTGGCGATCATCAACCCGGCGTCGGCGTGTCAAACAAGCAACGGCGGCAGTGGGCAGTTGGTTTACTCACCTCCTGTAGCGACAACTCCGTTGGACAGTTTTCCCAATAGTGGAAACATCGAAGAGGCTGGTCTAACACGTCTCGCCACCTGGCGTGTGGCTCCGGATTTGAGGACCCCGACCGTTTATGCCGGAGGCTTCCAGGTCGAGCGACAACTACCTTACAAGACCACGATGTTTGCGGGCGTGTTCCTGCTACAGCTTCAACATGTACTTCGCGCGCGTGATCTCAATGCAACGTTGCCGGGAAGCATCACTGCGTCAACTCCGAACGGAGTTCGTCCACTCGGCAATATCGGTCACGTCTACCAGGTCGAATCGAGCGGTCGCGTCAATCAGCAACAGATCTTTATCGGTTTCAACAACCGCTTCAATCGAAATATCACGTTCTTCGCTAACTACAGTTTAGGTTTTAGCAAGGGCGACACGGACGGCATGGACACTTCATTCGCGCCCAATCCCTATGATCTCAGCCGCGAGTACGGGCGCGGAGGTTTTGATCTTCGTCATCGCTTCTCGTTTGTCGGTAACTACGTCGCGCCGTGGTGGGGTTTGACGTTCAGCCCGTTTGTTCTGGCTACTTCAGGCGCACCGTTCAACATCATCACCGGAGAAGATACGAACCTTGATGGTGTGGCAGTCGAGCGTCCTTCGCTTGCACCAGCGGGTGTTGCCTGCAGTGGTCCAACGAAGCCCGCCAATGTTGTCTGTACCCCATTCGGGAACTTCAATGTGGCCCCGGCTGCTGGTGAGGCAATCATCCCCCGAAACTTCGGCCACTCGCCGGGTTACTTCAACGTGAACCTGCAAGTCAGCAAGACGTTCACCTTCGGCCCGACCAATTCTGCTGCGGCTGCGGCCCCGGCCAGAGCGGGTGCTGCTCCAGCGGCAGCGGGAGGCTCAAATCGAGAAGCCAAGCGCTACACCATGCAGCTATCCCTCAGTTTCAACAACTTGTTCAATCACACGAACCAACGCCCGCTCGAGGGCAATCTATCTTCGCCGTACTTTGGCCAGTCGCTGGGACTGAATGGGTTCGCAGGATTTGGCACTCCCTCGGGCGCCGGTGCCGGAAACCGCCGCATCGTCGGTCGAGTTCGGCTGAGTTTCTAGCTTTCGACTTGATGTACCCAGGAGCAGAGTGATGCAGAGTGAAAGCATTATCGTTTTGAAGTTCGGCAGCTCCGTTTTGCGAAGCGAACGCGACTTACCGACAGCAGCGCACGAGATTTATCGCTGGTGGCGTGAAGGCTTTCAGGTTGTCGCTGTCGTATCGGCATTCGGTAACACAACTGACGAACTCGCTCAGCGCGCACGCGCCGCGTGCGAACAACCGACTGATGAACTGGTCGCTGCCCTGCTCGCAACGGGAGAAACTGCTTCATCTGCGTTACTCGGCCTGGCGTTGAATCGTGCGGGAATTCGAACAGCAGTGCTCGACGCAGAACGCGCGGGTCTCGCTACCGATGGTCCAGTGCTCGATTCCAACCTGACGTCGATTGACACACGCGGCGTCCTCGAAGCTCTGCGTGATGGAGTTGTCGTTCTGCCGGGCTTCGTTGGTCGAGGCAGATCCGGCAAAACGACTTTGCTCGGCCGTGGTGGTTCGGATCTAACGGCGCTGTTCATCGCTCAACGTCTTGGTGGAGTATGCCGGCTCATCAAAGACGTCAACGGTCTCTACACGAACGATCCTAATTCAACGAATGGACCACCAGCTACACGCTTCGTTCGCGTGAGTTATGCGACGGCCGCGCGTGTTGGCGGTGCTGTAGTGCAACCAAAAGCGATCGATTTCGCCGAACGGCATCGCTTGAGATTTACCGTCTCCAGCGTGGGCTCGAGCCAGGCGACGGAGATCGGACCACATGCGGATTCCATCGCGCTTTCGGAAGCACGAGTTCAACCTTTGCGAGTAGCTTTGCTTGGCTGTGGGACGGTCGGCGGGGGAGTTTACCAGCGCCTGTCAGCGCTGCCGGAGATCTTTGATGTGGTAGGCGTGGGAACGCGGAATGTCGAGCGTGCGATTCAGTGTGATGTACCCGTAAGGTCGATAACCACGAACCTCCCGGCATTGATTGCGGAACCCGTCGACGTGGTGATCGAATTAATGGGCGGAGAAGAGCCCGCGCGAACGCTGGTTTCAAAAGCTCTGCGACTCGGAAGACATGTAGTTACAGCAAACAAGTCGTTGCTCGCTAACGACGTCGCATCCCTCGAGCGGCTGGCATCGAGCAATGGCGTGGCGCTGAAGTACAACGCCGCCGTCGGTGGCGTGTTACCTGCTCTCGAAACTGTGAGTCGCGCCCGAATGTTTGGCTCGTTGCACTCAATTTCCGGCGTGCTTAACGGAACCACGAATTACATTCTCGATCAGTTAGGGAATGGCTCTGACATGGCGGGTGCTATCACGGCAGCACAGCGAAATGGTTTTGCTGAGCGCGATCCGCAACTCGATCTGAACGGAACAGACGCTGCGCAGAAGTTGGTCCTGCTGGCACGCGCTGCTTTCGATGTTGACCTGCCGTTGAGCTCAGTCAGGAAGCAAGGCATCGAGAACCTAACCAGAATTCAAAACAACGGTCACGTCACACGGCTGGTTGCCGAATGCCGGCGCGAAGCTCAGGGCTTTAGCGCAACAGTGTCTCCGGTCGAATTACCTTTCGATCATCCACTGGCGAGCGTCCGTGGCGTCGAAAACCGTTTGCTCATTCAGTCTCAGACCGGAAGGTTCTGGGAAGTCGGCGGCAGCGGCGCGGGTCGTTGGCCCACGACTGAAGCGGTTCTCGCCGATCTGTTTGACCTCTGGCGCGAGTCAAATGCGATGGAAGAAGAACAGGAGTGTGTGGCGTAAACCGCCGCTCTTAAAAGTACATGGACCTTATGACCGAGATGGTGACAACGATGTACCGTGAACTTCGAAAGTCACCATCCCGTTCACAAGCCCAAGCCTCTGACGCTAATGGATCATCAGATTAAACATAACCTTTGTGATCTCAAACAGCGTCAGAGGGCTTGGTGGATAAAAATCACGACTAACAAACCAGGAAAGGTCAAGAACCCGAGTGAGTCAACAAATTAGTCCATCACCCTCATGGCATCACGCCACTACCCTGGCCGAACGCATTCCTTCTCTCAGTGTGGCTGCACTGAAGAAGATGCAGGACATAGATTCCAGTACAGCTACGCGGCGTCTCGAACGCTGGCGCTCGCAAACGCCTTTCACTAATGAAGAATACTTTGCTCAGCGTCTTGAGTTGGATGGACTGACTGAAGAGAAACTGTTCTACCTGCTCGGCGAACCAGTTGAGGCACTGCACCATCGTCTGGCCAGTGAGCCGTCGTGGTTACCTGAGTTTTTAACGTCGATTTCCCATTCAGCGGTCGTGCAACCTGTAGCCGTCGAGAAAAAGAAAGTAAACGACGTCAGCGGTTTTCTGGAGATCATCAGACCCGTAATTGAGCGCAGCGCGGCGCGACTACATGAAAAGCTGGTGAGCATGATCGGCGATCGAGCGGACTTGCCCTTTACTGTCGCCGACCTCGAGTCGCCTCTCAGGGTTCATCTCTTCACGCAGTTGATCCGGCTAATCAACCGGACGATGGTCCTCGAGCTCAATGTCGCTCGAATGCAGGGCTATCTCAGCGGCGAGACACCGGAAGAAAGGTTCGTAAGTTTTCTCGAACGCATCCAGGTGCCGGAACACAGGCTTGCGCTCTTTGAAGAGTATCCCGTACTGGCCCGTCAGATCGTCACCTGTGTCAATCACTGGACGAATTTCAGTGTGGAATTCGTCGAGCACCTTATTAACGATTGGCGTGAAATCAAGGAACTGTTTTCGCCCAGCGACGATCCGGGCACCATCACGGAAATCAAAGGTGGAGCGGGCGACTCGCATCGCCAGGGCCGTTCCGTGATCGTTGTCAAATTCAGCTCCGGATTCCAGGTCGTATACAAACCGCGGTCGCTCGCTGTTGATATCAAGTTTCAGAACCTGCTGATCTGGCTGAACGAGCGCGGCGATCATCCCCCTTTTCGCACGCTGAAAATTCTCAACCGGGAAACTCATGGTTGGGTAGAGTTTGTGAGAGCGCAGGACTGCTCATCTGAGGAGGAAATTACCCGCTTTTATGAGCGCCAGGGTGGTTACCTGGCGTTGCTGTATGCCCTGCAAGCGGTGGATTTCCACTTCGAAAATCTGATCGCCTCAGGTGAGCATCCTGTGCTTATCGATCTTGAATCGCTATTCCATCAACAGAGTGCAGAGTTTGAATCCAAACACTCGGAGCAGATCGCATGGGACCACTTCAACCGCTCGGTCCTCAGGGTTGGTTTACTGCCTCAACGCATCTGGTTCAGCGCCGAATCCGACGGTGTTGACGTTAGCGGATTGGGTGGCACTGCTGGTCAGCTAACGCCGCACCCTGTTCCTTACTGGGAATCGTCAGGTACCGACGTGATGCATATCGCGCGGAAACGCATGGCGATGCCTGGAGCTCAAAACCGTCCCGTTTGGGCGGGCGGTGAAATTAATCTGCTGACTTACAGCGAGTCGCTGGTCCAGGGTTTTGCTTCTGTTTATCACACGCTTTTGCGTCATCGCAGCGAACTGCTGGCCGAAGGTGGTCCAATCGCAAGCTTTGCCGACGTTGAAGTCAGAGTGATCCTGCGACCAACCAAAGTCTACGCTCAACTTCTTAACGAGAGTTACCATCCGAACATGCTGCGAAACGCTCTCGATCGCGACCGGTTCTTCGATCGGCTATGGGTCGACATCGAACGCCAGCCGAAGCTGGCTCGCGTCTTCTCTGCTGAGCGTCGCGACCTTCAGGGCGGCGACGTTCCCATGTTCACCACTGTTCCCAACTCAAGGGATATCATCGACAGCACAGGCGAACGAGTCACAAACTTTTTCTCGCAGTCAGGGATGGATCTCGTCCGGCAGCGTGTGACGGAATTCAGCGATGAGGATTTTGCGAGGCAGGAATGGTTCATTCGCGGCTCGCTCACGTCTTTGTCAATAGGAACCGGGTACGCTAAACAGCGGTTGTATAAGTTGCAGGAGCCCAAAACCCAGGTGGACCGCGAAAGGTTACTGGGAGCAGCGCGCCAGGTCGGCGACCGTCTCGGCAGCCTTGCTTTGCGTGGCGAAGACGATGCGAGCTGGTTGGGAGTTACACTTATTAACGATCGCAACTGGGCACTGATGCCGCTCGGCGTCGACCTGTACAGTGGTCTTTCCGGCGTCGTCCTCTACCTGGCTTACCTCGAAAAAATCACTAACGATCAGCGATATGGCGCCCTCGCTAACGCCGCATTTCAGACTTTCAAGCGCCAGCTCGAGAAGATCAAACTTAACCGGAGTGTCGGAGCTTTTGGTGGAGCGGGCGGACTCATTCATACCTTCACGCATTTAAGCGTACTTTGGGAACAGCCGGAACTCCTCGATGAGATCCACAGCATAATCGAAACATTGCCTGAGGCTATCGACCAGGATCAGGAGCTGGATATTATCGGCGGCAGTGCCGGATGTCTGATCACACTCATCAATCTCTATAAACTAGCGCCGTCGGAACAAACACTTGCTGCCGCGATTCGCTGCGGCGACCACCTTCTCTCAAAAGCACTGCGCATGGAGCGCGGTATTGCCTGGATGAATAACCTTCCGGCTTCAGCACCGTTGGCAGGTTTCTCTCACGGTGCCGCCGGAATTGCCTGGGCACTCTCGAGTCTCGCCGAGTTGACTGGCGAAGAACGTTTTCGCACCGGGGCAATGGAAGCCGTCGAATATGAACGCAGTATCTACTCAGTTGAGTATGAGAACTGGCCTGACCTGCGAGACCTTGAGAGCTTCACGCAGCAACCTGAAGGGATTCATTATCCGGCTACGTGGTGTCATGGCGCTCCCGGAGTCGGACTGGGTCGACTGATGATGATGAAACAGCACCCGGATCCGGAGATGCGCTCTGAAGTCGAGGCCGCGGTCAGAACAACAATCAAATCAGGTTTTGGATTGAATCATTCTCTCTGCCATGGAGACCTCGGAAATCTCGAACTGCTCATCCTCGCAGCCGAGTCGTTTGACGATCCGGAATTGAGAATTGAGGTCGACAAATTGGCGGCGAGCATTTTGGAAAACATCGAAGATCACGGGTGGACCACCGGCATCCCTTCGGGAGTGGAATCACCGGGGCTGATGACGGGACTAGCCGGGATTGGTTATGGCTTGCTGCGCCTGGCAGAACCGGCCCGCGTTCCTTCCATCATGGTTTTGGCGCCACCACACAAATAACAGGAGTAAATACTTTGAAGAACTTTGCTGTCTGCGGCGAGCGAGTTAAAGAGCTCCTGCCCGATAACGATTCAATCGAGAGGATTGAGATCAAAGGCCATCCGGTAACTTGCGGCATCATTGCCAGTGAAGCCCCTCGCTTCGATCCGCGAGCGCCCGAGTTTGAATCCTCCGTGCTCATTAAGATCAGAGCGTTTTCATGCAACTACCGGGACATGAACCTGATATTCAGCGCCTTGAAAAAGGGTCCCGGCGAGTCGTTCTTTTCGATCGGTTCTGAATTCGTTGGCGATGTGCTCGAGATTGGCTCGAAGGTCACGTCAGTTGAAGTTGGCGACCGTGTAATTGGCGATTGCTTCTATCACGGCGGCGGTAGAACTCCGGCGAGGCAGGGAGTGGTGACGAACCACGCCTCAAAGGAGTACCAGGTCGTTGCCGAGTCGAAGATCATCAGGATTCCCGATCCGATGCCCGATGACGTAGCAGCCTCTTTTACTATTGGCGCACAAACTACTTACAGCATGGTGCGGAAGCTGAACCTGGAGCCCGGAGCAAATGTCCTGGTGACAGCGGCCAAATCAAAC